>JAEWGQ010000424.1 GCA_023388235.1 Actinomycetes bacterium
GCCCGGCCGCGCGCCGTCGGCGGGGCGGCGTCGGCGCGCAGCTCGTCCACCAGCCGGCGCACCGCGTCCCGCGCGGAGCCGTTGTAGGCGACGGTGAGGTCGCGCCCGTCGCGGGACAGCACGGACAGCCGGCCGTCCAGCAGGTTGACGCTGTCCCGGACCGCCGCGACCTGCCCGGCCGGCACGCGCCGCACGTCGTAGCCGCCCGCGCCCGGCGCGGTCCGCCGCGACAGCACGGTCAGCCCGGCGTCGTCGAGCACGAGCAGGTGGTCGTACAGGTCCATGGCCGGCGAGGCGTCGCGGCGGGCGACGTTCCGCGGCACCTTGAGCACCAGCCGCGCGGCCGCGAGGTCGAGCGGGTGGCCGCGGTACAGCCGCGGCACGTCCTCCGGGGTCCGGACCTCGTCGATCCAGGGCCCGAACCGGTCGTACTCGCGCGTGCTGGGGGTGCCCGGGGCGCTGGTCGTCATCGACGTGCCGTCCTGTCTGGTGGCCCGCGGGTCGGGGCCGGTGCGCCGGCCGGCGCACGTCGTGATCGTACGCCCGCGCCCTCGCGTCCCGGCAGGACCGGGCAGCACCCGGGCAGCGCCCGCGCGGCGACCGGGCACGCCCGCCGGGATGCGGTTTGCGCCCCGGGTCCGCAGGCTGGGGGGAGCCCTCCAGGGAAAGGACGCAGCATGCGCGCGATGGTCTACCGCGGGCCGTACAAGGTCCGCGTCGAGGAGAAGGACGAGCCGCGGATCGAGCACCCGAACGACGCGGTCGTGCGGGTGGTGCGCGCCGCGATCTGCGGCTCCGACCTGCACCTCTACCACGGGATGATGCCGGACACCCGGATCGGGCACACGTTCGGCCACGAGTTCGTGGGCGTCGTCGAGCAGGTCGGGCCCTCCGTGCAGAACCTGCAGGTCGGCGACCGGGTGATGGTGCCGTTCACCATCTACTGCGGGACGTGCTTCTTCTGCGCCCGCGGCCTGTACTCCAACTGCCACAACGTGAACCCGAACGCCACGGCGATCGGCGGCATCTACGGGTACTCGCACAGCACCGGCGGCTACGACGGCGGCCAGGCGCAGTACGTGCGCGTCCCGTTCGCCGACGTCGGCCCGCAGCGGATCCCCGACTGGCTCGCGGACGAGGACGCGCTGATGATGACCGACGCGCTGGGCACCGGGTACTTCGGGGCGCAGCTCGCGGACATCCACGAGGGCGACACCGTCGCCGTGCTCGGCGCGGGCCCCGTCGGCCTGTTCGCCGCGCGGTCGGCGTGGCTGATGGGCGCGGGCCGGGTCGTCGTCATCGACCAGCTCGACTACCGGCTGGAGAAGGCGCGGGAGTTCGCCTACGCCGAGACCCGGAACTACGCCGAGCACGACGACATCGTGGTCGAGATGAAGAAGACCACGGACGGGCTCGGGTTCGACCGCGTGATCGAGGCCGTCGGCGCCGAGGCGGACGGCAACCTCATCCAGCACGTCACCGCGGCCAAGCTGAAGCTGCAGGGCGGCTCGCCGGTGGCGCTGAACTGGGCGATCGACGGGGTGCGCAAGGGCGGCACCGTGTCGGTGATGGGCGCGTACGGCCCGCTGTTCTCCGCGGTGAAGTTCGGCGACGCGATGAACAAGGGCCTGACCCTGCGGATGAACCAGGCGCCGGTGAGCCGGCAGTGGCCGCGGCTGCTGGAGCACGTCCGCAACGGCTACCTGACCCCGTCCGACGTGATCACGCACCGCTTCCCGCTGGAGCACATCGCCGAGGCGTACCACGTCATGTCCGCCAAGCTCGACGGCTGCATCAAGCCGGTCATCATCCCGGACTGAGAGGAGCCACCCGTGCCGTACCGCGCCGAGAAGCCGCCGCTGCCCGAGACCCCCGAGCAGCTCCGCGCCCGCATCCCGGGCTGGGGGGCCGACCTCGACCCCGCCGACCGCCCGTCCTACCCGCGCGAGCGCACCGACCTCACGACGGGCGCCCACTGGGACGTCCCGGACCGCCAGGAGGAGACCTACCCCCGCGAGCGGTCGATCGAGCACGAGCAGCTCACGCCCGTGTTCGGCACCGCCCAGCCGCTGCACGGCCCCGCCGGCGCCATCCGGCGGTACGCCTACGAGCGGTTCAGCGAGGACCGCGCCGCCCACTGGCTGCTGCTCATCGTGGGCGACCGGGTCGAGTCGGCCACCGCCCACCTGCGCTCGCTCGCGACGACCCGGCCGGACAACCCGGTGACGGAGACCGGGATCCTGGCCGAGCCGCGCCGGCACCCGGTCGCGTCGCGCCGGGGCCGGGTCGACGTGCGGCACCAGCCGCTCGACGCGGTGCTCGTGGCCGGGCCCTGGCTGCTCGGCGCGGTCGCGGTCGTGCAGGCCGTCCGCGCCGTCGCCCGCCGCCGCCGCTGACCGCGGTGGGGCCCCCGGCAGCACCGGGGGCCCCACCCGCCGGCCGCCGTGTCAGCGGCGCTCGCGCCGGTACAGCGCCCGCGACCAGGCGTACCCGAGCACGCCCACGGCGACGCACCAGCCGACGGCCTGCAGCGCGGTGGACGCCGGCACGGTCGCCCCTGCCAGCAGGCCGCGCGCGGACTCGATGATCGGCGTGAACGGCTGGTACTCCGCGAACCACCGCACGCCCGCCGGCATGGTCGCGACCGGCACGAACCCGCTGCCCAGGAACGGCAGGGCGGTGAGGATCATCGGCGTGTTCGACGCGGTCTCCACCGACCGGGCGCTCAGCCCCATGCCGACGCAGAGCCACGCGAACGCCGCGGTGGTGAGCGCGACCAGGCCCGCCAGCGCCAGCCACCCGGCCGCGCCCGCGTCGGGCCGGTAGCCGAGCGCGACGGCGATGCCGAGCACCAGCGCGGCGCCGACGACCCCCTGCACGGTGGTGCCGAGCACCGGGCCGCCGAGCACCGACCCGGGCGAGATCGCCATGGTCTTGAACCGCGGCATGATCCCGCTGGTGGCGTCCATCGCCGCGGTGATCGCCACGCTCTGCGCCGCGCCGACCACCGCGAACAGCAGGATCGCCGGGGTGATGTAGTCCAGGTACGCCGCGCGCCCGTCGGCGCCGGGGGTGACCCCGGGCGCGACGCCGGCGCCGAACGCCCCGCCGAACACGAACACGAACAGCAGCAGCAGGGCGATCGGGATGCCGACCGTGAAGCTGGTCAGGCCCGGGTAGCGCACGGCGCGCAGCAGGTTGCGGCGCAGCATCGTCAGGGTGTCGGCGACGGGGCGTCCTCCCGTGCCGGGGACGGCCGGGGCGGTCAGGGCGGTCGGGGCGGTCATCGGGCCACCTCCTCGGTGGTGGGCGGGCGGTCGGGGTCGGTGAGGCGCAGGAAGACGTCGTCCAGGGACCCGGCGTCGTGCGCGGACTTCAGCTCCGCCGGCGTGCCCTCGGCGACGACGACGCCGCGGTCGAGCACGGCCACGCGGTCGGCGAGGTGGTCGGCCTCCTCCAGGTACTGCGTGGTGAGCAGGATCGTGGTGCCGGCCGCCACCAGGGCGCGCACCTCGTCCCACAGGGTCCGGCGGCTGCGCGGGTCGAGGCCCGTGGTCGGCTCGTCGAGGAACACGACGCGGGGGGTGCCCACGAGCGTCATCGCGAGGTCCAGCCGGCGGCGCATGCCGCCCGACCACGTGGACACCGGCTTGCGGGCGGCGTCCACGAGGCCGAACTGCTCGAGCAGGGCGTCGACGCGCTCCCGGCCGGCGCGCCGGCCCAGGTGGTGCAGGGACGCCATCAGGCGCAGGTTCTCGACGCCGGTGAGCAGGTCGTCCACCGCGGACAGCTGGCCGGTGACGCCGATGGCGGCGCGCACGGCCTGCGGCTCGGCGAGCACGTCGTGCCCGGCGACGCGGACGGTGCCGCCGTCGGGCCGCAGCAGGGTGGACAGGACGCCGACGGCGGTGGTCTTGCCGGCGCCGTTCGGGCCGAGCAGCGCGGTGACGGTGCCCGCGCGGACGGCGAGGTCGACGCCGTCGAGCACGCGCAGGTCGCCGTAGGACTTGCGCAGGCCGCGGACGTCCACGGCGAGGTCGCTGGTCATGGTGCTCCTCCTCGAGGGTGCGGTGGGTCAGGGGCGGCGGACGACGACGTCGCCGTAGCCGGTGCTGGCGCGGACCTCGGCGGTGGCCTCGTCCGCGACGGGACCCCCGGTCGGGGTGAGGCGGTTGCGGACGGCGCCGTGCTGCGAGGCGACGTCCAGCCAGGCGGCGGTCCCCTCGGGCACGCCGACCTCGATGGAGCCGTACGACGTGCTGAGGTCGACGCTGCCGGACTCCAGCCGCTCGACGCGGATGCCCGCGTGCGCCGCCCGGGCGGTGACGGCGCCCCGCACCCGTCCGACGGCGATGTCGGCGTGCGCGCCGGCGACCTCGAGCGTGCCGGTGACGAGGTCCACCGTGGTCGTCCCGTTGGCGGCGCGGACGCTGCCCTGGCCCGCGACCTCGCTGAGCCGCACGGAGCCCGCGGAGGCCTTGACCGCGACGGTGCCGGTCACGCGGCGCACGACCACGGACCCGGCGGCGGCGCGCACGTCCACCCGCTCGGCCTCGTCCACGCGGGCGTCGCCGGAGGTCACGGTCATCTCGACCGCACCGAGCCGGCCCTCCGTGAGCAGCGAGCCCGTCCGGCCCCGCAGGTCGGAGCCGGCCGGGAGCTCCACGGTGACGGACGCGGTGCCGGAGGCGAACGGCAGCACGTACTGCTTCCACGACCCGGGGTAGTCGACGGTGACGGTGTCCCCCGCGCGCTGGACGCGGACGTCCTCGGCGGCACGGCGGCTGCCGGAGGACGACGGGTCGGCGGGCAGGACGGTGACGACGACGTCGTCCCGCTCGCCGGCCACGACGTGCAGGCTGCCGGACGGCACGTCGACGACGACGGGGACGGGGTGCGGCGCGGGGAACGTGGGCATGACGGCTCCAGGGCGGTGGTCGGGGTCCGCGGGGGTGGCCGCGGTGGTGGGTGTGGTGTCGCGCGGTGGTGGCGTGGTGTCGCGGTGGTGCCGCGCGGGCGGCGGCGTGCGGCGGGTGCGGTCAGCGCACCCAGCCGGTGAGGCGGGTCGTGCCGCGGGGCTCGCCGCGCGGCGGTGCGACCGGCCGGCCGGTGGTCTGCTCCAGCGCGGCGGCGACCGCGCGGACCAGCCAGGAGTTCACGGAGAGACCGTCGCGGGCGGCGGCGACCTCGACCTGCGCCTTGAGGTGGTCGGGCAGGCGCAGCGTGGTGCGGGTGGTGGTGCCCTCCTCGGCGTCCGCCGCCGCGGGGAGCGGGGCGGCCTGCGGGGCGGGCGGCGCGGTGGGCGGGGTCCGCGGGGGTGGCCGCGGTGGTGGGTGTGTGGTGTCGCGCGGTGGCGGCGTGGTGTCGCGGTGGTGCCGCGCGGGCGGCGGCGTGCGGCGGGTGCGGTCAGCGCACCCAGC
>JAEWGQ010000430.1 GCA_023388235.1 Actinomycetes bacterium
GAGTATGAAACAATCAACAAGAAAGCAGCCCTCAAAGCTGCATAGAACTGTCACCTAAACACGCAGCAGACCCGAGGAAATTACGCCAGCAGAAGCGAGAAGCAGATGAGGCTGCGTTCAAACTGGCAAAATGATGCCAATCAAGATCAACGCGACCGGGAAAACCGTCTCAAGCGCAAGAACGTGTTCATGTAGTCAAAAGGATTGTGACACCCCCGGCATAAAGATCACGAAAGGTAAGGCTTCTTATGAGTAAACCAAACATCAACCGACATCGTGTGGATCTTTGGAAGGAGGACGTTTTCCGATCGGTGAAGATGTACAACGAATGGTTTCTCGACGCCGCTCCTGAAGCGTATAGAGGTTCCCGTTCCGCCGTGATCGACGAAGTCGAGCAGCTTTTCAAAGCCACCGCTTACATGAATAGGTTAACCCCGCAAGACATTATAGATGCCCCACAGATTATCGGAATTCTCCGCATGGTCACTGCTCCACCAATTGCTCGGGACAGATTGGTTGGTCTGGCCAATGTCCCCAAATCTCTTCTCAATAGCCTCGAGGCTGGCCGCTTACCAACTCGAATGACTGACAAGGAGTTACGAGATAATTTAGAGCGGATTATTTCGATAATCATGGGGCTTCTAGATGACACTCTTTTTGAATGGGTTGCCGCTAAGACGCTTCCTTCTGAGAAGCAGATCGAGTTTGCCTCAGTTGTTGTGGGCGATCGCCGATGCGGTGCAGTTACAGACCCCATCATTAGAAACGCGCAAGAAGCTAGACAAATGGCAGTCATGCGCGCATGGCTGACTGCCCGCGGGTACAAAGAAGAACGCTACGCCAGCAAGCTCTCTCTTAAAGATCTACCACCAGGAACTTTCTCCGTGCACCACAATGTTCCGGTAGAAAATCTAGCGGGCAAGCTCATAAATATGCCGATTGACCTCGTAGTGCAGCCACATACACCAAACCAGTCCGGATTCCCTGTGCTTATCGAGGCTAAGAGTGCTGGCGACTTCACAAATACGAACAAGAGACGCAAAGAAGAGGCAGCAAAGGCACATCAATTGAAGCGTACTTACGGCGATGAACTTGACCTTCTTCTGCTTTTATGCGGTTATTTTGACGCAGGGTATCTAGGCTATGAAGCCGCTGAAGGGCTTGACTGGATCTGGGAGCACAGAGTGGAGGACCTCGAAATTGCCGGACTTTAGTCTTACGGACCTTGAGGAGAAACGCCTATCTGAGCAGCGAAGACTCGATGCGAAACGTGTCGCTGCGGAGCGGAACAGGGAGGGCCAGTTTGCAACTCCTTCTTCGCTAGCAAGTTCAATAGCAAAATTCGCGCTCCAATTGGTTGCAGTTGACGAACCCATCATGCTCGAGCCGTCTTGCGGCTCCGGAGCTTTCATTCATGCTGCCCTGTCAGCTGCAGAACAATCTGGCATTAGGTTTAGGGACATCGTTGGAATTGAGAAAGATCAGGAATTTGCTGAGGTAGCAAAAAGCCTATGGTGTGAGTGGGGAACAACGATCATTGAAGGAGACTTCCTCGATTTTGCTACCACCTCTTCGCTCAAAGCGGATCTGCTTATTGCTAACCCACCGTACGTTCGTCACCATCATTTGCCAAAAGAAATCAAAGCTCGTTACGGCGCAATCGTGTCGCGCGTTACTGGGCGATCACCTTCCGGCCTGTCAGGGCTTTACGTATACTTCATTCTCAGTTCCCAACTGTGTCTAGCGCCAGGCGCAATATCCGCATGGCTCATACCATCTGAGTTTCTCGATACAAACTATGGAAAATCTATTCGGAAGTACCTGGCCGAAAAGGTGTCTATCGAGCGGATTCACCGATTCGATCCCAATGGATTGGTTTTTGATGACGCATTAGTCACATCTTTAATTGTCGTCTTTAAGAACAAACAACCCGGCAAGAATCATTTAGTCACTTTCTCCGAAGGCGATGACATCAACAATCCAGAGGGCGCCAGTCTCGTGTTCCCGCAGACCTCACTGCGCGGAGAAAACCGCTGGAGTGGATATTTCACGCAAGCTCCATGTTGCGACCTGTCGGAAACTGAACCTACACTTTCTGATTTGTTTACTATTCGTCGTGGAATAGCAACGGGAAACAATGCCTTTTTCATCCGTTCTAGAGCTGCGGTCACAGCGGACGGAATCAAGGATTCGGATCTAATTCCTGTGCTTCCCCCACCCCGAAGGCTAGATCTTCTAACCATTTCTGCCGATCCGGATGGATGGCCAATTTTATCTGAACAGCTTGTCCTGATGAGTTCCTCTGAGCCTGAAGCAACGATTGCAGCTAAAAACCCAAGTCTCGCAAACTACTTCAAAGGTGCTGATGAGAAAACACGCAACTCCTACTTAGTGCGCAATCGCTCGCCCTGGTACAAGGTTGAGAGTCGAGAACCCGCGCCCATTTTACTGACCTACATGGGGCGGGCGAACGGCAAAGGCACCCCATTTAGGTTCATTCTCAATTACTCGAAAGCCATTGCCACCAATAGTTATCTAATGCTCTATCCACGCGGCGTACTCGAAAACGCTATCCAGAAGGGCTCTGTTACGCTTGAAGATGTACACCAAGCTTTGCAACAGTTCTCCCAAGAATCATTGATAGCTGGAGGACGAGTCTATGGAGGAGGACTCAGGAAGATCGAGCCGAAAGAGCTCGCTAATGTCCCGGCGGGTTCAATCTTCCGCCAGCTTGGGATTCGGGATAACACGAGC
>JAEWGQ010000012.1 GCA_023388235.1 Actinomycetes bacterium
CCCGACGACCCCGGCCCCGGGGGCGGCGCGGCGACGTCCGCCGCCCCCGGGGCGCTGCGCCGGGTCGCGCAGGTCACCGGCGCCGGCGGGGTGACGGACACCCTGGCGGCGTGGCGCATCGGCGGCACCGACCTCGGCGTGATGTGGGACAACGGGGACCCGGACGACCCGGAGGTGCTGTTCGCGGTCGGCGACACCTTCGGGGACTGGAGCGGCGACGGCGGCTCCGGCGGCGACTGGCGGTCGAACGCCCTGCTGCGCACCCGCAACCGGGACTTCCGCGAGCGCGGCATCGAGCTCAGCTCCGCCGCCCTGGCCCCGGACGGCAGCGCGGCGGAGATCATCCCCTCGCTCAAGCTGTCCGGCTCCGAGATGACCACCATCCCGACCGGCGGCATCGCGGTGGGCGGGCGGCAGTACCTCGCGTACATGTCCGTCAACACCTGGGGCGAGCCCGGCGAGTGGTTCACCAACTACTCCCGCATCGCCTGGTCCGACGACGACGGCGAGACCTGGACCAGCACCGGCGGGCCCCAGTGGGACAACGACGAGCGCTGGTCCGACCCGTTCCAGATGGTGGCCTTCGCGCACGGCCGCGGCGACGGGTTCGTGTACATGTACGGCACGCGCAACGGCCGCTTCGGGCCGGTGCACGTCGCCCGGGTCCCGCAGGACGCCGTCCTCGACAAGGGCGCGTACCGGTACTGGGACGGCACCGCCTGGTCGCCCGACGAGGCGGCGGTGGCCGAGCTCGCGCCGGCGCCCGTGACCGAGCTGTCGGTGCAGTACAACGCCTCCGCCGGGCGCTGGCTCATGATGCACACCACCGACTCGGCCACCACGCCCGGGGTGTTCGACCTCGTGCTCCGGACCGCCGAGCGGCCCGAGGGCCCGTGGTCCGCGCCCACCGTCCTCGGCACCTCCGTCGAACTCCCCGGCCTGTACGCCCCCTACCTGCACCCGTGGAACGAGGGCCCCGAGGTGCACTTCGTCCTGTCGCAGTGGGGCCCGTACAACGTGTTCCAGCTGGCGTTCACCCTCGACGAGGACGGCCGGGTCGTCGCCGCGCCGTAGGCGTCTGCCCGCGGCGGATCTGCCGAGGGCAGACCCGGCGCCCCCGCGGTGCGGCCGGGTGCGAGCGTGGCGGCACCCGACCCCGAGGAGGTCCCCGTGCCCACCACCACCGCGCCCGCCCGCCCGCTCGACGACGACCTGGCCGCCCGCCTGCTGCACCAGCGCATCGTCGTGCTCGGGCAGGAGGTCGACGACCCCGTCGCGAACCGCGTGTGCGCCCAGCTGCTGCTGCTGTCCGCCGAGGACCCGCGCCGCGACATCGTGCTGTGCATCAACTCGCCCGGCGGCTCCGTCAGCGCCGCCCTGGCGATGTACGACACGATGCGGCTCATCCCCAACGACGTCGCCACCCTCGCGATGGGGCTCGCCGCCAGCGCCGGGCAGTTCCTGCTGAGCGGCGGCACGCCCGGCAAGCGGTTCAGTCTCCCGCACGCCCGCGTCCTCATGCACCAGCCGTCGGGCGGCATCGGCGGCACCGCCGTCGACATCGCCATCCAGGCGCAGAACATGGCGCACACCAAGCGCACCATGCAGGGCCTCATCGCCGCGCACACCGGGCAGAGCGTCGAGACCATCGAGCGCGACGCGGACCGCGACCGGTGGTTCACCGCCGAGGAGGCCCGGGAGTACGGGTTCGTCGACCGCGTGGTCGAACGGCTCGACGACGTGCGGCCCGGCACCTCGCAGCACCGGGCAGGCCTGTGATGGCCGGCCAGTACACCGTGCCGGTCGTCGTCGAGCAGCGGCCGAACGGCGAACGGCACTCCGACGTGTTCTCCCGGCTGCTGTCCGACCGGATCGTGTTCCTCGGCACGGAGATCGACGACGGCGTCGCGAACGTCGTCATCGCGCAGCTGCTGCACCTGCAGTCCGAGGACCCCGACAAGCCCGTGCACCTGTACCTGAACTCGCCCGGCGGCTCCGTCACGGCGCTGCTCGCGATCTACGACACCATGCAGTACATCCGCCCGGACGTCGCCACGTTCTGCCTCGGCCAGGCCGCGTCCGCCGCAGCGGTGCTGCTCGCCGCCGGGACGCCCGGGCAGCGGCACGTCCTGGAGCACGCGCGGGTCCTCCTGCACCAGCCGTCCGGCGGCGGCCAGGGCACCGCGGCCGACCTCGAGCTGCAGGCCGCGGAGATCCTGCGGCTGCGCGCCCAGGTCGACGACGTGCTGTCCCACCACACCGGCCGCACCCTGGCGCAGCTGCGCGCCGACACCGACCGCGACCTGGTGCTGACCGCCCGGCAGGCGGTGGAGTACGGCATCGCGGACACGGTGGTCACGACCGTCAAGCGCCCCGCCCCGGCGGCCGCCTGACCCCGCGCGCCGGGGGGCCTGGGGCCAGCCCGGGTCTGGGTGTGGCCCGGGTCTGGGGTGGCCCGGGTCTGGGCGGACCGGGGGGTCGCGTGGGCGCGGGTGCGCGGTCCCCGTCGGAGACTCCGACGGGGACCGGCGCGTGAGGGGAGGGTTCTGCCGGGACACGCCGGGCGTGTCGGGCAGAACCCTCCCCTCAGCGTGGCGCGGGCGCGCGGGCGGCCGGGCGAGCGCGCGGGGCGGGCCGGGGTCAGGCGGCGAGGAGGAGTGCGGACGGGGTCGCGGTGGACGCCGGGAAGCGGGCCGGGCCGGACGGCGCGGACCCCGCCGCGGCCCGCGAGGCCAGGTCCACGACGACGCGCCCCTCGGCGCGGGCGAGGTGCGCGTGGGCGTCGCCCACCAGGTCGACCAGCCCGATCCCGAGGGCACGGCACACCGCCGCCAGCACCTCGGACGACGCCTCCTTGCGGCCGCGCTCCACCTCGGACAGGTAGGGCACGGACACGCGGGCGGCGTCCGCGACGTCCCGCAGCGTGCGGCCCTGGCGCTCGCGGTGCCGGCGCAGGATCGCCCCGACCAGCACGCGCAGGGGCGGTTCGGCGGCCCGCGCGGCGAGCGGGTGCGGGCGGGTGGTCGGGCGGGCCTGCGGCACGGGGCACCTCCTGGCGGGTCCCGGTCACCGTATCCCCGGCGCCCCCGCGGGCACCCCGCGCGCCGTTCTGCCCTGAGCAGACGCGGGACCTTGACTTCGAGCGCGCTCCAAGCGGCATCGTCGGCGGAGGCCGGCCCCCGGGTCGCGCCACCCCGAGCACACCCGTCCGCACCCACCCGACCAGGAGCCACCCATGCGCCTCGGTGCCCACCTCATGCGGTTCGACGCGGTCGAGCCGGCCCTGCTGCGGCAGGAGCTCGCCGACACCGCCGACGCGGCGGAGCAGGCCGGCCTGTCCTGGCTGTCCGTCATGGACCACTTCTTCCAGATGGAGCCCGCGGGGTTCCCGGCGAGCGACCCGATGCTCGAGGCCTACACGACGCTCGGGTACCTGGCGGGCCGCACGGAGACGGTGCAGCTCGGCGCCCTGGTGACCGGGGTGACGTACCGGCACCCGGGGCTGCTGGCGAAGATCGTGGCGTCGCTGGACGTGCTGTCGGGCGGCCGGGCGACGCTCGGGATCGGGGCCGCCTGGTACGAGAAGGAGCACCTCGCGCTCGGCGTGCCGTACCCGCCGCTGGCCGAGCGGTTCGAGCGGCTGGAGGAGACGCTGCGCATCTGCCGCCAGATGTGGACACCGGGCGAGGACGGGCCGTTCGAGGGGACGCACTACCGGCTGGCCGAGACGCTCTGCTCGCCGCTGCCGCTGAGCAGGCCGGGGCGCGGGCCCGAGATCCTCGTGGGCGGGTCCGGGGAGCGCAAGACGCTGCGCCTGGTCGCGCAGTACGGCGACGCCTGCAACCTGTTCGCCACCACCCCGCAGGAGGTCGCGCACAAGCTCGACGTGCTGCGCGGGCACTGCGAGACGGTCGGGCGCGACCCGGGGGAGATCCGGGTGACCGTGCTCATGGGCGGGGACGAGCTGCTGACGGGGGACGTCGACGGGTTCGTGGCGGCCGCGCGTCCGTACGCCGACCTGGGCGTGGAGACCGTGATCCTGCGCCCGCCGGCCACGCCGACGGCGGCCTGGGTCCGCGACCACGTGGCCCCGGCGGTGCCGCGGCTGGCGGAGCTCGGCGGCTGAGCGCGGCGGCGGCCGGGCGCGGGCGGCGGCTCAGGGCCGGGC
>JAEWGQ010000053.1 GCA_023388235.1 Actinomycetes bacterium
GACCATGCGCGCCAACCTACCCGGTGCCCGCGTCCGCGCCCGGCGGCCGCACCGCCAGCGGGCCGTACGCCGCCAGCGCCGCGCGGGCGCGCGCCGCCACGTCGCGCGCGACCTCCGGCGGCCGCACCGCGAGCAGGTCCTCCGCGGCCTGCAGCAGCAGGTTGCGCAGGAACGCGGGCTGGCCGATGCGCAGGTCGACCTCGAAGGTGCCGTCGGGCAGGTTGCGCACGTCCTCGACCGGCACGCTCTCCGCCACCCACCGTCCGGTGCTGCGCAGGTGCAGGGTCACGACGTCGCCCGCGGGGTCCGGCCGGAACTCCGCCGTCGCGCCGCGGCCCGCGCCGGGGTGCGGCTCCGCCGGCGCGTCCAGCACCTCGGCCGCCAGCACCCGGTCCAGGCGGAACAGGCGCTCGTCGCCCGCGCGCAGGCACCACGCCTGCAGGTACGAGCGCTCGTCGCTCGTCGTCAGGCGCAGCGGGTCGACGTCCCGGTCGCTCGTGACGTCGGAGGCGTTCACGTACCGGATCCGCAGCCGCCGGCCGTCCGCCAGCGCCCGCCGGATCGCCGCGACGACGTCCGGGCGCCCGTCCACCGCGAGCCGCACGTCCACGGCGTTCGCGGCCTCCCCCGTCGCGGCCGTCAGCTTGTCCAGCGTCGAGCGCAGCACCGCCAGGTGCTCCGGGTCCAGCGTCGGGCCGAGGTCCGCGACCATCGTGCTCAGCGCGGCGACCAGCGTCACGGCCTCGCGGGTGCCCAGCCGCAGCGGCCGCGTCATCCCCCGCGCCTCGGTCAGCCGGATCTCGCCGCGGTCGTAGGAGTCGGCGTCGAAGTCGATGAGGTCGTGCGGGTAGTACCCGGGCGTGCCGCTCATCCAGAGCGTGTCCACGTCCGCCATCACCTGCGACGAGGTCACCCCGAAGTGCTCGGCCAGCTGGTCGACGGACACGCCGTCGTTCCGGTCGAGGTAGCCGATCATCCCGAGCAGCCGCAGCAGCCGCTCGCTCGCCCGCTCAGCCACGTGCCGCACCCCCGTCCGCCGCGTCCGCCGCGGGCGGGCCGTCCCCGTCCGCGCCGGGCGCCCCCTCCCCGGGTGCGCCGTCGGCGTCGTCTCCGTCCGCGCCGTCGTCGGCGGCCAGGCCGGCGGCCAGCGCCAGCAGCCGGAGCACGGCCGCGCGCAGCTCGGGCGGGTCCGCGACCAGCACCGCGTCGCCGTACCCCGCGACCTCCTCCGCCAGCTCCCACGTCGCGCGGAACGGCACGCGCACCAGGTCGCGGTCGGCGACCACCCGGCGCAGGTCCGCGCCGGCGTCGTCGGGCAGCGTCGTCGCGACCCCCCGGGCGCGCAGGGCCTCGGCCCGCTCGGGACGCAGCGCGAGGACGGCGGTGCGCTCCTGGCGCGCGTCCCACGAGCGCAGCACCCCGGCGGTCTCCTCCGGCGCCGGGGGGTCGAACGCGTGCCCCTCCCCAGCCGCGCGGACCCTGCCCTCGATCCGGCTGAGCCGGAAGGAGCGCGGCCCGGCGCGGTCGACGTCGCGCCCGACCAGGAACCAGCCGCCGCGCCGGGCGACCAGCCGCCAGGGCTCGACGAGGCGCTCGCGCACCTCGCCGGTGTTGGCCGCCCGGTACGTGAACCGCACCCGCCGCCGCGCCTGCACCGCGTCGAGCAGCGGCCGGAACGCCTCGCCGCCCGCCCGGACCCGCGGGGCCAGCCCGGCGGCCAGGTCGGTGGCCCCGGCCCCGGCACCCACGGCACGGAGCTTGGTGAGCGCCCGCGAGGTGTCGGCGCGCACGGAGCGGTCCTGCCAGAACTCCGCGGCGAGCGACAGCGCGCCGAGCTCGGCCGGCGTGAGCTCCAGCGGCGGCAGCGCGTACGCCTCCTGGTCCACCCGGTAGCCGATGTCGTCGCCGTGCCCCGCGGCCGTCACCGTCGTCACCGGGATGCCGAGGTCGCGCAGGGTGTCCTTGTCGCGCTCGAACATCCGCTCGAAGGCGTCGTCCGACGCGGCCTCGCCGTAGCCCGCGACCGTGCGGCGGATCTGCTCCTTCGTCATGCGGCCCGGGGTGTGCACCAGGGCGATGACGAGGTTGAGCAGCCGCTCGGCGGGCTGGATCTGTTCGGGCATCGGGGACCACCGTAGTGGCCGGTAGCGTGGTCCGGTGATCACGTGGCGCTCGGGTGTGGTGGAGTCGGTCGGCCGGTCCTGGCCCGGCGCGGTGGAGCTGGCGGTCGTCGTCGCGGACGGGGTCGCCGCACCGGGCCCCCAGACCGTGCGGGCGCTGGCCTACCCGGCGCTGGTCGGCACGCCCGAGCCGGGCGACCCGGTGCTGCTCAACGTGTCCGCGCTGGCGCGCGGGCTCGGCACGGGCGGGTACGCGCTCGTCGTCGCGCCCGGCTCCCCCGGCCGGCTGCCCGCGGACCCCGCGCCCGGCCCGGGCCACCTCGTGAAGGCGCGGTACACCCCGCTGCAGGCGATGGTGCTCGGCGTCGACGACCAGGAATCCCCGCACCACGAGGTGCTGCGCGACGCCGACGACCTGGGCGGCATGCCCGTGGTCGTCGCCGACCTGCACTCCGCGCTGCCCGCCGTCGTGGCGGGGCTGCGGTCCGCGGACGCCCGGCTCTCGCCCGCGGGCGCGGCGCCGCTGCGCGTCGCGTACGTCATGACCGACGGCGGCGCGCTGCCCGCCTGGTTCTCGCGCGCGGTCGCCGGGCTGCGGGACGCCGGGTGGCTGGCGGCGTGCGTGACCGCGGGCCAGGCGTTCGGCGGCGACCTCGAGGCCGTCACCGTGCACACCGCGCTGCTCGCCGCGCGGCACGTCGTGGGCGCCGACGTCGCGGTCGTCGCCCAGGGACCGGGCAACCTGGGGACCGGCACCCGCTGGGGGTTCTCCGGGGTGGCCGCGGGCGAGGCCGTGAACGCCGCCGCCGTGCTCGGCGGGCGGCCCGTCGCGTCGCTACGCGTGTCCGGCGCGGACGCCCGCGAGCGGCACCTCGGGGTGTCGCACCACTCGCTCACCGCCTACGGCCGGGTCGCGCTCGCCCCGGCGGACGTGGTCGTGCCGGTGTTCGACCCCGCGCCAGCGCCGGAGCCGGCGCCGGGCACCACCCCCGGGCTCACCGTGCCCGACCCGGTCGAGCACCCCGCCGCGCAC
>JAEWGQ010000173.1 GCA_023388235.1 Actinomycetes bacterium
GCGGCGGGCAGACCGTCGCCGCGGGGTCGCTCGACGCGGTCGCCGCGTTCGCCGCCGCCCCGCCGGCCCGCGCCCGCGTGGTGCCGCTGCAGGTCGCCGGCGCCTTCCACACCCCGTACATGCAGCCCGCGCTGGAGGCGTTCGGTGAGGTGGCCGCCGGCTGGCCGGCCGCCGCCCCGCGCACCACGCTGCTGAGCAACGCCGACGGCGCCGCCTACGGCCCCGACGCGACCGGCGCTGACGTCGTCGCGCGGCTCGTGGCCCAGATCGCGGCCCCGGTGCGCTGGGACCTGTGCCAGGCGACGCTCGCGGAGCTCGGCGTGACCGGGCTGCTGGAGCTGGCGCCGGGCGGTGTCCTCAAGGGCCTCGCGCGGCGTAGCCTGCCCGGGGTGGAGACGGTCGCGATCACCTCGCCGGCCGACCTGCCCGCCGCCCGGGACCTCGTCGCCCGCCACGCGCAGGGCGCCTCCGGCGTCCGCCCCGACGGCGCCGTGCCCGACCCGACCGACGACCCCCGGGAGACCGCCCAGTGACCCGCCCCACCCTGACCCAGGCCACCGGCCCCGCGCACACGCGGATCCTCGGCCTGGGCGCCGCCCGCGGCGAGCACGTCGTCCCGAACGACGACCTGGTCGGCCCCATCGACTCGTCCGACGAGTGGATCCGCCAGCGCACCGGCATCGTCACCCGCAACCGCGCGGGCGCCGACACCGACGTGCTCGACCTCGCCGAGCGCGCGGGGCGGGAGGCGATCGCGAACGCGGGCCTGCAGGGCGCCGACATCGACGCCGTGATCCTCGCGACGGTCACGTACTTCCACCAGACGCCGTCCGGCGCGGCGATCCTGGCCGACCGCCTGGGCGCCACCCCCGCCGCGGCCTTCGACGTCTCCGCGGCGTGCGCCGGGTACTGCTACGGCATCGGCCAGGCGGACGCCCTGGTCCGCGCCGGCGCGGCGCGGCACGTGCTGGTCATCGGCGCGGAGAAGATGAGCGACTTCATCGACCCGACCGACCGCTCCATCTCGTTCCTGCTCGGGGACGGCGCGGGCGCCGTCGTCATCGGCCCGTCGGACACCCCGGGGATCGGCCCGACCGTCTGGGGCTCGGACGGCAGCCAGGCGCAGGCGATCCGCCAGACGCACTCCTGGATCGACGTCCGGGACAACGGCGCGGGCTGGCCGACGCTGCGCCAGGAGGGCCCGAGCGTGTTCAAGTGGGCCGTCTGGCAGATGGCCCCCGTCGCGCAGAAGGCGCTCGACGCCGCGGGCGTGACCGCCGACCAGATCGACGCGTTCATCCCGCACCAGGCGAACATGCGGATCATCGACCAGATGATCAAGCAGCTGAAGCTGCCGGAGACGGTGGCCGTCGCCCGCGACATCGCGGACACGGGCAACACCTCGGCGGCCTCGATCCCCCTCGCCACCGAGCGGCTGCTCCGCGAGGGGCAGGTCGACAGCGGGGCGCTGGCCCTGCAGATCGGCTTCGGCGCGGGCCTCGTCTACGCCGCCCAGGTGGTCGTGCTGCCCTGACGGGGCCGCCACCGCAGTACCGTTCACCGACCGTTACCCCCGTGACCGCCCACCGGGCGGTGGCACACCGCACAACCAAGGAGACACCGATGGCGCACAGCGAGCAGGAGATCCTGGCCGGTCTGGCCGAGATCGTCAGCGAGGAGACCGGCCTGCCGACCGACTCGGTCCTGCCCGAGAAGTCGTTCACGGACGACCTCGACATCGACTCGCTGTCGATGATGACGATCGTGACCCTCGCCGAGGAGAAGTTCGAGGTCCGCATCCCGGACGACGAGGTCAAGAACCTCGCCACGGTCGGCGACGCGGTGTCGTTCATCTCGAACGCCCAGGCCTGAGCCGCACCGACCGGGGTCCGCGCGGGGTCCGTCAAGGCACCGGGCGGGGACCCCGGTCGCGTCCGGCGGCGGTGGTCCCGCCGCCGTCCCCGCACCCGCAGCACGCCCGACACCCCGAGGAGCACCAGATGAGCACGCGAGTCGTCGTCACCGGACTCGGCGCCACGACCCCGCTCGGCGGGGACGTCCCCACGACCTGGCAGGCCGCGCTGGCCGGCACGTCGGGCGCGCGCACGCTGGACAACGACTGGGCCGAGACCTACGGGCTGCCCGTCGACTTCGCCGCGAGCCTCGCGGTGCGCCCGGAGGAGGTCCTCCCCCGGCCCGAGATCAAGAAGATGGACCCGTCCGCGCAGTACGCGATCATCGCGTCGCGCGAGGCGTGGGCCGACGCCGGCACCCCGGAGGTCGACCCGGAGCGGCTCGGCGTCGTCGTGTCGTCCGGGATCGGCGGCATCTGGACCACGCTCGACGCGTGGGACACGCTGCGCGAGAAGGGCGCCCGCCGCGTCCTGCCGATGACGGTCCCGATGCTCATGCCGAACTCGCCGTCGGCGTACGTCGAGCTCGAGCTCGGCGCCCGGGCCGGGGCGCACGCCCTGGTGTCCGCGTGCGCGTCCGGCGCCGAGGCGATCGGCTACGCGGTCGAGATGATCCGCACCGGCCGGGCCGACGTCGTGGTGGCGGGCGGCACCGAGGCGACGATCCACCCGATGCCGATGGCGGCGTTCGCGGCGTCGCGGACCCTGTCGACCCGGACCGACGACCCGGCGCGCGCGTCGCGGCCGTACGACCTGGACCGCGACGGCTTCGTGATCGGCGAGGGCTCCGGCATCGTCGTGCTGGAGTCGGCGGAGCACGCGGCCGCCCGCGGCGCCCGGGTGTACGCCGAGATCGCCGGCGTGGGCCTGTCGTCCGACGGGTACCACATCACCTCCCCCGAGCCGACGGGCCGCGGGCAGATCGCGGCGATGCGGATGGCCCTGCGGGACGCGGGGGTGGGCACGGCGGACGTCAAGCACGTCAACGCGCACGCCACGTCGACCGTGGTCGGCGACCTCATCGAGGCCCGCGGCGTGCGGGAGACGCTCGGCGCCGACGCGGACGCGGTGGCCCTGTCGGCGACCAAGTCGATGACCGGGCACCTGCTCGGCGGCGCCGGTGCGCTCGAGACGGTGTTCTCGGTCCTGGCGGTGCGCGACCGGCAGGCGCCGCCGACGATCAACGTCGAGAAGCCGGACCCGGAGCTCGTGCTCGACCTGGTGCGCGACACGCCCCGCCCGCTGCCCGACGGGGACATCGCCGTGGTGAACAACTCGTTCGGCTTCGGCGGCCACAACGTGGCCCTGGTCGTCACGAACGCCTGACGTCCGCGGTCCCGGCCGGTCCCGCACGGCGGCCGGCCCGGGACCGCGCGAGCGCCCAGGCCGCTGCCACCGCGGCGATCGCGGCCGCGCCGGCCCACGCCCACCGCGGCGTCGACACGCCGGCGACCATCACGACGAGCGCCGTGCCGAGCGCGGTGCCCAGCTGCGCCCCGGTGTTCAGCACGCCGCTCGCGCTGCCGGCGAGCGCCTCGGGGACCGTGGTGCCCAGGTGGGTGGCGGCGACCGACGCCACGCCCAGCCC
>JAEWGQ010000214.1 GCA_023388235.1 Actinomycetes bacterium
AGCAGCAGCCGCACGACGGACTCGGCGCCCACGAGCCGCGCGTACGGCGACCACGCGCCGCCGCCGGCCAGGCCGCCCGCCACGGCCGCGTGGCCGGAGAAGGCGACGACCGACACCACGACCACCGCGACCAGCAGCCACGGGTCGGGGCCGAGGACGCGGACCGCCCACAGCGGCGAGGTGAGAGCGAGGAACGCCGCCAGGCAGCCGCCGACCAGCAGGCCGAAGGGCACGGCGCGCGGGCCGGTCGGCGGTCCCACCGGGTCGAGCAGCGCGACGCGCACGGCCCGGGTGGTCTCGCTCTGCAGGCCCCCCAGCACGCCGAAGCAGAAGAAGAGCAGCCCCCAGAACGCCAGGAAGTCGGCGTTCGCCGCGGGCGTCAGGACGCGCGCCGCGACGAGCAGGACGAGGTACCCGGCCGCCGCCGCCACGAGCGACGCGAGGCCGACGCTGCCGAAGCGGGAGGTGCGGTCCTCGGGGCGCGCGGCACCCGCGGGGGCGGTCACCGGCGGGACCCCGCCGCCGCCAGGTACGCCTGCTCGTGCGCGGCGGCGCACGCCGCCCAGGTGAACTGCCGGGCGCGCTCCACGCCGCGGCGGGCCAGCCCCTCGGCGTCCGCGAGGGCGGCGCGCACGCCGTCGGCGATCGCGCGCGGGTCGGTCGGGTCGAACAGGACGGCCGCGTCGCCGCACACCTCCGGCAGGGACGCGGTGTCCGAGGCGGCGACGGGGCAGCCCGACGCCATCGCCTCGAGCGGCGGGATCCCGAAGCCCTCGTACAGGCTCGGGAACACCAGGCACGCGGCCGACCGGTACAGCGCGAGCAGCTCGGACCGCGGCACGAGCCCGCGCACCTCGACCCACTCCGGCAGCGGCCCGAGGCCCTCCAGCCCGCCGCCCGTGAGGACCAGGCGCAGGTCCGGGTCGTCCTCGCGCAGCAGGCGCACGGCCTCGACCAGCCGGGTGTGGTTCTTGTGCGCCCACCCGCGGGCGGGGTACAGCAGGAACCGGTCGCGCTCGCCGAGGTGCGGCGTGAACTCGGTCGTGTCGACGCCCAGCGGGGCGACGGTGATGCGCTCGGCGGGGACGCCCAGGTGCTCGACGATGCGCTCGCGGGCGAAGGCGCTGATCGTCACGACGTGGTCGGCCGTGCGCGCCGCGCGCTCGTACGCGAACCGGCGGTACAGGCGCTCGGCGCGCGAGAACAGGTGCGGCAGGTCGAGGTGCTGCACGTCGTGCAGCGTCAGCACGGTCGCGTCGGACCGGCGCGCGCGCGGCAGCGGCACCGTGAACGGGTAGTGCACCACCCCCGGGGCGACCCGGCCGAGCAGCCGCCGCCGCCGCAGCGTCGCGGTGACGAGCGTGCGCACGCGGGCGGCGGTCGACGCGCCGGGCTCGATCTCGGGCGCGAGCACCTCCGGGACGCCCGGGACCACGCCGGACGCCGCGGCCGGCACCAGCGCCGAGACGGGCAGGCGGCCGGACGCCCCGAGCGCCCGGCCGAGCTCGGTGGCGTACGTCTCCGAGCCACCCATCCCGCCCGGGACCAGCGTGAGCATCGCCAGCGTGACGTGCGGGAGCTGCGTGGGCGTGTCGCTCACAGGGGTTCTGCCTCCGGGTCGGGTGAGCCGCCGTGCGCGGCCCCTCTAGTCTGGCCCATGTCACCCGTCCGATCCGAAAGGCCCTGCATGCCGCTCGACATCTTCGTCCCGTACTGGGGCGACCCCGCCCTGCTCCGAGAGACGGTGGCGAGCGTGCTGGCCCAGCGCAACGGCGACTGGCTGCTCACGGTCGTGGACGACGCCTACCCCGACGAGTCGGTCCCTGCCTGGTTCGCGACGCTCGACGACCCGCGGATCACGTACGTGCGCAAGGAGCGGAACGAGGGCATCACCGCCAACTACCGCACCTGCGTGTCGATGGCGACGCAGGACGCCGTCGTGATCCTGGGCTGCGACGACGTGCTGCTGCCGGACTTCGTCGACGTCGTGCTCGCGGCGCGCGCGCGGTTCCCGCAGGCCGCGGTCGTGCAGCCCGGCGTCGAGGTGATCGACGAGCACGGGCGGGTGGTCCGCCCGCTCGCCGACCGCGTGAAGCAGGACGTCGTCCGGCCCCGCGCCCGCGCTGCCCGGCTGCTCGGCGGGGAGGCCCTCGCGGCGAACCTCATGCACGGCGACTGGCTCTACTGGCCGTCGCTCGTGTTCCGCCGCGACGTGCTGGTCCGCACCCCGTTCCAGGACGACCTGCCGCTCATCCAGGACCTCGCGCTGGTGATGGACATGGTGCTGGCGGGCGAGCAGCTCGTCCTCGAGCCGACGGTCTGCTTCCGCTACCGCCGGCACAGCGCGAGCGCGTCCTCCGCGTCGCTGATCGACGGCCGCCGGTTCGCCGGCGAGCGCACGTACTTCGCGCACGTCGCGCAGCGCTGCGAGGCGCAGGGCTGGCACCGCGCCGCCCGCGCCGCGCGCCTCGCCGCGACCTCCCGCCTGCACGCCCTGACCCTGCTGCCGCGGGCCGCCCGCACGGGTCGCGGCGCGGTCCGGACGATGCTCCGGCACGCCTTCGGGCCGATGCGCCCGTGACCTCCGGCTGCACCCCGCACGCCGGCACCCGAGGAGAGGAAGAACCGTGAACGCACCCACCCCCGCCGCCGCACCCGGTGAGGAGACCGTCCTCGTCACGGGGGGCGCGGGCTTCATCGGCACCGCGATGTCCGCGGGGCTGGCGGGCGCCTTCGGGCGCGTGGTGGCGATGGACAACCTGCACCCGCAGGTGCACGCCCGGCCCGAGCGGCCCGAGGCGCTCGACGCCGGCGTGGAGCTCGTCGTGGGCGACGTGACGCGGGCCGCCGACTGGGACGCGCTGCTCGAGGACGTCCGGCCGGACGTCGTCGTGCACCTCGCCGCCGAGACCGGCACGGGGCAGTCCCTCACCGAGTCGACCCGGCACGCCACCACCAACGTCGTCGGCACCACCGAGATGCTCGACGCGCTGCGCCGGCACGACGCGCTGCCGCGGCGCATCGTGCTGTCCAGCAGCCGCGCGGTCTACGGCGAGGGCGCCTGGCGGCGGGCCGACGGCACGCTGGTGCACCCGGGCCAGCGGACGGCCGAGATCCTGGAGCGCGGGCAGTGGGACTTCCCGGACGCGGAGCCCGTCGCGATGTCGTCGGCCACGACCGTCCCCTCCCCGGTGAGCGTGTACGGCGCCACCAAGCTCGCGCAGGAGCACATCATCTCGGCGTGGGCGAAGTCCGAGGGCGTCGAGGCGGTCACGCTCCGGCTGCAGAACGTCTACGGCCCCGGCCAGTCGCTGACCAACTCCTACACGGGGATCATGGCGCTGTTCTGCCGCCTGGCGCGCGAGGGCACCTCCATCCCGCTGTACGAGGACGGCGCGGTGCGCCGCGACTTCGTGCTCGTCGACGACGTGGCGCGCGCGCTGCTGGCGGCCGCGACCGCCGCGGAGCCCGGCGACCGCCCGATCGACATCGGCTCGGGGGAGCACCAGACCATCGGGGACGCCGCCACGCTCATCGCGCGCTACTACGGCGCCCCGGACCCGCACGTGACCGGCCAGTACCGCCAGGGCGACGTCCGGCACGCGTGGGCCGACATCACCCGGGCGCAGGACGTCCTCGGCTGGACGCCGCAGGTGTCCCTGGAGGAGGGCGTCGCGCGCCTGGCCTCCTGGGTGGACGAGCAGCAGGGCGGCGCCACCGCCTGACGCCGGGACGCGGGCGGCGCACCGGGCGCCGCCCGCCCCCGGGCTCCGCGGGCCGCCGGGCTCCGCGGGCCGCCGGGCC
>JAEWGQ010000272.1 GCA_023388235.1 Actinomycetes bacterium
TGCCCGAGGAGTCCCGGGGACCGCTGCTCACCCTCGTCGGGCTCGTGGCCGTCGCCGCCCTGACCGTCGGCGGGATCGCGCTCGCGCGCCGCCGCCCGCGCACCGGCCTCACCGCCGAGGTCGCGTGGCGCCGGCTGCGGGACCGGCTGCGTCGCGCCGGCGTGGAGTGGTCGGACGCGCACACCCCCCGGCAGGCGGCCGCCGCCGTCCGGGACCAGGTGCGCTCCCGGCGCGGCCGGCCCCTGGGGCAGGACGCCGACCACGCGCTCACCGCGCTCGCCACGGCCGTGGAGCGCGAGCGGTACGCCCCGGAACCCGTGGCGCACGACCCCGCCGAGCTCCAGGCGTGGATCGGCGCGGTGCTCACGGACGTCAGCACCGGCGGGCGTGGCGGGCGCGAGCCGCTTCCGACGGAGGCCTGAGCGCGGGGGGACGGCGCCAGGGCGGCGGGACGGCGCCAGCGCGGTGGCGCGGCGTGAGCGCGGAGGCGCGGCGTGAGCGCGGAGGGACGGCGTGAGCGCGGCGGGACGGCGCGGAAAGGGCCGACCCGGAGGCCTCGGCCCGGCGGGTCCGCTCAGACGGTCGCGGTGGGGCTCAGCGCCCCTGCTCGCGTCGCCGGTCCCAGCGGTCCTCCATGCGGTTCATGAAGCCCTTCTTGCGCGCGACCGGCCGCGAGGCCGTGCCGTCGGGGCGGACCACGCCGACGGGTCCGCTGCTGCGGCGCGGCCGCGTGAACGCGATCGCGACGGAGGCGAACATGACGACGAAGCCCAGCACGCCGAGCCACACCTCGGAGGAGGCGGCGCCGCCCACGAGCAGCAGGAGCCCTGCGACGGCACCGACGCCGCCCAGGACATACCGCAGAACCGGCTTCCGCCCACGCGATGTCAGCGTGTTCGCGAGCCGGGGATCGTCAGACGTGAGCTGACGCTCCATCTGCTCCAGTACACGTTGTTCGTACTCGGAGAGAGGCATCCGGACCCCCGTGCTCCGCCGTCGGGACTTCTTCACGTCAGGATAGATGGCGTTCGCGGAAGTCGGTAGTCGAGCGGACCGGCCCGGGCCCGGAACCGGCCGCGGCGGGCCCGGCGGGCTCCTCCGCGGCGTCGCCCGCCGGGGTCGCGGGACGTGCGGAACGCCCGACAGCGCGCGTGCCGGCCCCGATGGCGGACCGCCCGAACCGCTCCCGGACCAGGTCCATCGCGCGCTCGGCGTCGCGCCGGGCGTCGCTGTTCTCCGCGACCGCCTCCTCCAGGGTCGGCTGCCGCACGACGTCCTCCGCGGGCGTCAGGCCCTCCGCCCGCACCCCCACCAGACGCACCGGCAGCCCGCCCAGGTCCGCGGCGGCGAGCAGGTCCCGCGCGGCGAGGTAGATCTCGCGGCCGACGTCGGTGGGCTGGGCGAGGGTCCGGGACCGGGTGAGGGTGCGGAAGTCCGACGTCCGGATCTTGACCGCGACGGTCCGCGCGACGAGCTGCTGCGCCCGGAGCCGCCCGGCGCACCGGTCCGCGAGCTCGAGCGCCTTGCTCTCCACCACGCGCATGTCCCGCACGTCGACGGCGAAGGTCTCCTCCGCGCCGACGCTCTTCTCCTCCCGGCCGGGCAGCACGGGCCGGGGGTCGCGCCCCCACGCGAGGTCGTACAGGTGGGCGCCGGCCACGCGACCGACGGCGCGCTGGACGGTGCCGACATCGCTGGCGGCGAGCTCGGCGACGGTGCGGATGCCCCACCGCTCGAGCGCGGACGCCGTGCGCTCCCCCACGCCCCACAGGGCGCCGACCGGCAGCACGTGCAGGAACGGGACGGTCGCGGCCTTCGGGACCAGCAGCACCCCGTCCGGCTTGGCGTGCCCGGACGCGAGCTTGGCGACGAACTTGGTCGCGGCGATGCCCACGGAGCACGTGATGCCGTGCTCGCGCTGCACCCGCTCCCGCACCAGCGCGGCGATCCGCGTCGGGCTGCCGAGCCGGCGGCGCGCCCCGCTCACGTCGAGGAACGCCTCGTCCACGCTGACCTGCTCCACCAGCGAGGTCACGTCGCGCAGGATGCCCATCACCCCGCGCGAGACCTCCTGGTACGCGCCGTGGTCGGGCGGCACGACGACCGCCTGCGGGCACAGCCGGCGGGCCGCGGTCATCGGCATGGCCGAGTGCACCCCGAACGCGCGGGCCTCGTACGTGGCGGCGAGCACGACCGAGCGCTCGGAGCCGCCGACGATCACCGGCCTGCCGCGCAGGTGCGGGCGCCGCGCCAGCTCCACCGACGCGAAGAACGCGTCCATGTCGACGTGCAGGATCGAGCACCCGTCCTCCTCGGTGCCCCAGTCCCGCCGCGCGTCCTGCGAGCGCGGGCCACGACTCATCCCGCCCGCACCTCGCCGGCGGCGTCCTCCAGCTCGGCCCGGACGATGTCGAGGAAGTCCTCGGCGTGGCAGAGGACCTGCTCGGCGCGGTCGGCGCTCACGGCGTCGAAGCGCCCCGCGTCGACCGCCGCCCGCAGGCCCGCGCCGGCGGCGAAGTAGCTCGACCAGCGCCCGAGCTCGGGAGCGACCGCGTCGAGGAGCTCCCAGACCGTGCGCGGCGCCCGGCGCCCGGACAGCGGCTGGCGCTCGGCGAGCACCGCCGCCCCGGCACGCAGCGCGGCGAGGTGCGCGTGGGTGAACTGCTCCCAGGGCTCCGGGGAGAACTGCGCGGCGACGAGCTCGGCGTCGGCCCGGTGCAGCAGCTCCGCCGCGCGGCCGGACAGCCCCGGCACGGCGCTCCGCGGGGCACGAAGGGTCTTGACCGGCATCGCGCACCTCCCTCTCTCGACATCCCCAGTATCGAACACCTGTTCGAACGCGTCAACCCGTACCGTGGCCCGATGGCGTCCCGCGACCGCACCGGAAGAAGCTCGGGCACAGCCTCCCACCGGCCACCCACACGCGGCCCGCGGGCCGGGGCGGGCGACCGGTGGCCGACCGGTCCGGTGCCGATCGCCACCGGCACGGCGGAGGTCCGGCGCTCCCCCGACGACCCCGACGCGGTGACCCTGCTCGTCAACGGCGTGCCCAGCTCGCACCTGGACCTGGTCGACCCCACCCGGCTCGAGTTCGAGTACATGCAGCAGATGGCCGCGTTCCTCGCGCACCTGCCCGCCGGGGACGGCCCGCTGCGGGCCGTTCACCTCGGTGCCGCGGGCTGCGCGGTCGCCCGGTGGGTGCACGCCCGGTACCCCGGCGCGCGCCAGGTCGCCGTCGACCTGGACCCCGTGCTCGTGACCCTCGTGCGCGAGTGGTTCGACCTGCCGCGGTCCCCCGCGCTGCGCCTGCGGGCGGGCGAGGCGCGCCGCGAGCTCGCCACGCTGGCCGACGCGAGCGCCGACGTGCTCGTCCGGGACGTGTTCGCGGGCGACCGCACGCCGCCGCACGTCACCACCGAGGAGTTCGTGCGCGACGTCGCGCGCGTCCTGCGCCCCGGGGGGCTGTACCTCGCGAACTGCGCCGACCGGCCGCCGCTGACGCTCGCCCGCGCCGAGGCGGCCACCCTGGCGGCGGTCTTCGACCACGTCGCGGTCGTCGCCGAGCCCGCGGTCCTGCGCGGTCGGCGGTACGGCAACCTCGTGCTCGCCGGCACCGACGACCCGTCCCTGCTCGGGCTGCCCGGGCTCGCGCGCGACCTGCGCTCGCTGCCCGTCCCGGCCCGGCTGCTCGCCGGCGACGAGCTGCGGGCCTTCGCCGGCCGGGCCGCCCCGCTGCGCGACGCGGCGCCCGAGGTCGAGCCGGACCCGGACGTCGACGAGGACGTCGAGCCGGACCCGGGCGCCGAGCCCCGGCGGCGCTCCTAGCCCCGCCCGCACGCCGGTCCCGCCCGTCCGCCCGGCCCCGCTCGTGCGCGCGGCCCGTTCCGCACACCGCGCCCGTCCCGCCCGTCCAGCACCCAGCCCGCCGGCGGCGCCCCGGCCCGGGACGCGGACGAGGCCGCACCCCGGGGGGTGCGGCCTCGTCGCGGAGGTCTCCGTCGCAGGACGGATCAGCTCGCTCGGATCAGAGCGGGCGGACCTTCTCGGCCTGGGGGCCCTTGGGGCCCTGCGTGATCTCGAACTCCACGCGCTGACCCTCCTCGAGGCTGCGGTAGCCCTGGGAGTCGATCGCGGAGTAGTGGACGAAGACGTCGGCGCCGCCGCCGTCCTGGGCGATGAAGCCGTAGCCCTTCTCAGCGTTGAACCACTTGACAGCACCCTGTGCCATGTTCTTGTCCTTCTGTCCATCCGGTGACGGAACCGGGACCTCGTGCCCCGGACCGTGCCGCAATGCCTATCCCGCGTCCTGCACCGGGTGGACCAGCCGGATGGCTGGAGGGTGCCGTCCGGGAGTCCCCTGGGACCGCCCCGGCCGGCGCCGGTCAAGCGTCAGTACGTCACTGCAACACCGCCGATCCTCTCACGCAGGTCAGTGGCGCGCCATGCTTCTTCCCCGCGTGATCCCGCGCGACGACAACGATCCGGTCACGGTGGGATCACAGGACGACCACGCTGACCGGGCGGTCGGTCGGCCCGCGTCGCCGCTCAGACGGCCAGCCCGGGGTGGGCGCGGCGGGCGCTGCGCCGGCCCAGCAGCATGCCGAGGATCCCCAGCGACCACGGCACCGCGACCCACGCGAACGCCGCCCGGAACGCCTCGAGGTCGCGCACGCCGCCGCCGGCGCGGTCGAGCACCAGGCCGACCGCGAGCATGGTGGCCAGCGCCCCCACGAAGCCGCCGGTGTTCACGAAGCCGGTCGCGGTGCCCAGGCGGGCGGCGGGCGTGCACGACCGGGCGACGTCGAACGCGACCAGCGACGTGGGGCCGCCCACGGCGACGACCACGACGAACACGCCGAGCACCGCCAGGGGCACCGGGGACGCCGGCACGGTGACGGCGAGCCACGCCAGCCCGATCGCGCCGGCGACCCCGAGGGCGAGCGGGGTGCGGGCGCCGGGGTGCCGCCCGACGACCAGGCCGACGACCGGTCCGGCGACGACCGTCGCGACGACGTTGAGCGTGAGCAGCGCGCTGGCCTCCCCCGGCGTGCGGCCCTGGCCCTCGACGAAGAACGCGTACCCCCACAGCAGCACGACGACGTGGTTGCTGAACTGGCCCGAGAAGTGCATCCAGAACGCCAGCCGCGCGCCGGGGTCGCGCAGCACCGCCCGCAGGGCACCCGGCTCGCGCGGGACGGCGGCGCGCGGCTCGCGGCGCCAGGGCCGGCGCAGCAGCCCGGCGCGTCC
>JAEWGQ010000291.1 GCA_023388235.1 Actinomycetes bacterium
CGCCCACGGCGCGCCGAGCGGGGTCCAGGCCACGACGACGGCGACGTCCGGCAGGGCGTCCGCCACGGCGGCGAGCCCCGCGCTGACGCCGAGCAGGATCGGCCCGGACAGGATGAGCGGCACGAGCAGCAGCACCGCGGCGGCCTCGCGGAACCGGCGCCCCGTGACGAGCGGGGCCAGCAGGGTCGTCACGGCGCGCGACCCCACGACGCACAGCGCCACCCCCAGGGCCGCGCCGGCCAGCGCCGCGACCGCCGCCACCGGCGACCGCCACCAGACCAGCGGCGTCGCCGCGGCGAGCAGCGCGGTCCCGGCCCCGGGCAGCCCGACCAGGCCGGCGAGGGCCAGCCCCGTCAGCAGCGGGCGGCGCGGCACGGGCAGCAGGCGGAACCGGTCCGGGTCGAGCGTGCTGTCCACCCCGAACGCGACGAGCGGCAGCAGCCACCAGCCGGCCACCAGCACCGTGCCGCCCAGCACCAGGACCGTGCGCGCCAGCTCCGGGTCGTCCCGCGACCCGAGCAGCAGCAGGCCGGCCACCGCCGTCACCAGCAGGAACGCGACGTACGCCGCCCCGAGCAGCAGCCCCACGAGCCGCCACACGCTGCGGCGCAGCCCGTTGCGCAGCAGCGCGAGCTTCAGTCGGACGAGGTGCGCAACCACGCCAGCGCCTCCTCGGTGCGACGGCCGCCGACGAGCTCCACGAACCGGTCCTCCAGCGAGGCCGACCCGCGCACCTCGTCCACGGTGCCCTGCGCGAGCACGTGGCCGGCGGCGATCACCGCGACGTGGTCGCACATGCGCTGCACGAGGTCCATCACGTGCGACGACACGACCACCGTGCCGCCCCCGGCCACGTACGCCGCGAGGATGTCGCGGATGTTCGCCGCGGACACCGGGTCCACCGCCTCGAACGGCTCGTCCAGCAGCAGGACCCGCGGGGCGTGCACCAGGGCGCACGCCAGCGCGATCTTCTTCGTCATGCCCGCCGAGTAGTCCACGACCAGCGTGTCGGCGTCCGCCGCGAGGTCGAACGTGCGCAGCAGGTCGGCGACCCGGTCCGCCACGGTCGCCCGGTCCAGGCCGTGCAGCAGCCCCGCGTACGTCACGAGCTGCGCACCGGTCAGCCGGTCGAACAGCTTGACCCCGTCCGGCAGCACGCCCAGCACCGCCTTGCCGCGCAGCGGGTCGGCCCACAGGTCCTGCCCGCGCACCAGCACCCGGCCGGCGTCCGGGCGCAGCAGGCCCGTCGCCATCGACAGGGTCGTCGTCTTGCCCGCGCCGTTCGGGCCGACCAGGCCGTACAGCGAGCCCGCGGGCACCTCGAGCGAGACGCCCGCCACGGCGACCTTCGCGCCGAACCGCTTCCACAGGCCCTGGAGCACGAGGGCCGGGCCGGGGGCGCCTGCGGGGGCGGGGGCGCCCGGGCTCGCGGGACCGTCCTGCGCCGTCATCCCGCCAGCATAGGAGCAGGGGTGTCGGTGGCGCCTGGCAGTCTGCGGGCATGACGGATCTGGCTCTGGTGCTCGCCCTCGCGGGGGCGCTGCTCGTGGGTGCGGTGGTGGGGTGGCTGCTCGCGGCCGGACGCGCGGCCGCCCGGCTGCGCGCGGCCGAGGTGGACGCGGCGCGCTGGCGCACGGCCGCTGAGCTCGGGGGCGCGCCCGACGCGGACCGGCAGGCGGACCGGTTCCGCGCGCTGGCGGCCGAGGCGCTCGCGACCAGCAGCGAGCAGTTCCTCGCACTCGCCCACCAGAGCCTGGCCGCCCGGCACCAGGAGCAGGCCGGGGACCTCGCCCAGCGGGAGCAGGCCGTGCGCGCGCTGGTCGACCCGCTGGCGCGCACGCTCGACCAGGTGCGCGCCGAGCTGCGCACCGCCGAGCAGGCGCGCGTCGAGGGCGGCGCGGCGCTCGGCGAGCAGGTGCGGCAGATGCGCGAGGAGGCCGGCCGGCTGCGCGAGCAGACCGCGCAGCTCGTGACGTCCCTGCGGTCGTCCCAGGTGCGCGGGCGCTGGGGCGAGGTGCAGCTGCGCCGCGTGGTCGAGGCCGCGGGGATGGTGCCGCACGTCGACTTCGTCGAGCAGGACCAGGTGCGCACGTCCGACGGGCTGCTGCGCCCGGACATGGTCGTGCACCTCGCCGGGGGCAAGCGGGTCGTCGTGGACGCGAAGGTGGCGTTCCTCGGGTTCCTCGAGGCGGCCGAGGCGACCGACCCCGCCGAGCGGCAGCGCCGGACCGCCGCCCACGCCCGGCACGTGCGCGCGCACGTCGACCAGCTCGCCGCCAAGCGGTACTGGGACCAGTTCAGCCCCGCCCCGGAGTTCGTCGTGATGTTCGTGCCGGCGGAGGCGTTCCTGCACGCCGCGCTCGACGTGGACCCCGGGATCGTCGAGCGGGCGTTCGAGCAGAACGTCGTGATCGCGACCCCCATGACGCTGCTCGCGCTGCTGCGGACCGTGGCCTACGCCTGGCGGCAGGACGCCCTGGCCGACAACGCGCAGGCCGTGCTCGACCTCGGCAAGGAGCTGCACGGGCGGATCGCGACGCTCGGCGGGCACCTCGCGAAGGTCGGCCGCGCGCTCGACGGCGCGGCGACGGCCTACAACCAGTCGATCGCGTCGCTCGAGTCGCGGGTGCTGGTGTCGGCGCGCAAGTTCGCGGACCTGCGCGTGGTGGACACCGACCTGCCGTCGCCCGCCCCCGTCGAGCGGCGCCTCTCCGTCGTCACCGCCCCGGAGCTCGTGGCGTGGGAGCAGGCGCGCGTCGTCGGGCTGGACGGGGACCTGCCGCGGGCGGCGGGCACGCGGGCCGACGCGCTCGGGGCCGTCGACGACGCGGTGCTCGGGGACGTGCGGCCCGAGGCCTGACGCCCCGGGCGCGCCGACCGGGGGGCGCACCGACCGGGCG
>JAEWGQ010000328.1 GCA_023388235.1 Actinomycetes bacterium
GCCCCCAGCAGCAGGGCCGCGCCGGCCAGGAGCAGGGCGGCCGCGGCCCACGCGGCGGTGAGCGCGGAGTCCCGCGGGGTCCACGGCGCGTACTGCTGCTCGACGGCGTCCGCGACGGCCTCGACCACGTCGTCGTACACGCGCTCCTGCGCGCGGCGCGCCCCCGACTCCAGCGTCAGCACCGCGCCGTCCTCGACGCCCTCGGCCAGCAGGCTGCGCGCGGAGTCCAGCGGACGGCCGTCGGCCCGCACCAGGCGGTAGCCGCCGTGGGCCGTGCCGGCGTCCAGCAGCCCGAGGGCCCGCGCCAGGCCCGGGACGACCTCGGCCGTCGGCACGGCGCCGGGGATCCCGAGGTCGAGACGCCGGTCGCCCGCGGTCACCGAGACCCGCACGAGCGTCCCGACGGACGTCGTGGCGACGAGTGCGTCTGTCATGCGGGTCCCCCGGGCTCCCTGGGCAGGTCGGCGGTCAGCATAGCCACGGGCCCCCGCGTCGGCGCCCCGTGGTCCACAGGACCAGGGCCGTCCGGGTGGGCGGGCGTCGCGGGGGACGGCCGCACCCGGCGCCGCGCACCACCCGGTCGCTCGCGGTCGTGACGCCCAAACCCTCCGAGAACGGGTCGAACCGGCCCTCGGCATGCGGCCGAACGGGTGAACCGGACCACTAGTCAGCGTGGTCGTCCACAGGAGGTCGCACCTCACCTGACCTCATCGGCGGTGCTGGGTTAGCCTCGCAGCGGTTCGGGTCGGACGGGCTCGGGCGAACGACGGCGCCGCAGGGGCGCGCGTCAGGCAGGCCCACGGGGCCGTGTAGGGGGAGGTGACATGGCAGCAGAGGTCTCCGCAGCAGACGGCGCGCTCAAGCAGGGCGCCGACGCGGTCGCCCAGAGTCGTGGGGAGCTGCAGCGCGAGCTGAGCGCCCTGGAGGGGAAGCTGTCCGGCATCGGGTCGCACTGGCAGGGTCAGGGCGCGGTCGCGTTCAACGCCCTCATGGCCCGCTGGCGCGACGACGCCACCAAGATCGTGTCGGCGCTGAACGAGTTCGAGGCGAACCTGCTCACGTCGCAGTCCACGTACACCGCCTCGGACGAGGCGCAGCAGTCGAGCTTCAGCCGCCTTCAGGGCCGGCTGGGCTGACGGGAGAGGACGAGACGATGAGCGACCTCAAGGTCAACTTCGGGGGCCTCTCGGCCGCCGCCGCCGACATCCAGGCCAGCGCGAACAACCTCGAGTCCCGCCTCGCGGAGCTCGACCGCTCGCTGCAGCCGCTGCGCGCGAACTGGTCCGGTGAGGCCTCCAGCGCGTACGAGGCCGCCAAGGCCAAGTGGACCGCCGCCCTGACCGACATGAAGGCGCTGCTCGCCGACGTCGGCCGCGCGGTCTCCACGTCCGGCGACGAGTACCAGTCCACCGAGCGGGCCAACGCCGCCCGCTGGTGAACCACCGCCCGCGCCCCCACGGGGCGCCGGGCACCCAGCACGACCCGCGCGGTCGCGCCCACCGGTCCGGTGCGGCGCGACCGCGCGGCCATCGCGCCGCCGACGCGGCGCCGAGCGGAGAGCCCGGAGGCGAGACGTGGCAGGGGACGTCGATCTCGACATCGACCAGGTGAGCGTGAACGTGCACCGCCTGATGCAGCTGCACGACGTGGTGGAGCAGCTCGAGCGGCGGGTCGCACGGCTCCGCGAGCGCCAGAGCACCGACGTGTGGCCGCACGTCAGCGGCATCACCGAGTTCGCCTCGCGCTACCGCGACGCCATCCGCAACGCGGAGCAGGCGCTCGTCGGGGTGCGCGCCCAGCTCGAGCAGGCGCGGCAGGCGCTCGCCGACAGCGCCCGCTCCCACCAGCTCCAGGACGCGGCGGTGCAGGAGCGCCTCGTCGCCCTCGCCGCCCGCCTCGACGGCTCGGCGCCCGACCCGGCACCCACCGTGGGCGGCCGCCGCCGCGCCGCGCAGTGACCACCGCGCTGGTCCGGCGCGCGAGCGGGCTCGCGACCGCCGCGCTGCTGCTCACCGCCACCGCGGCGCCCGCCGTCGCGACGACCGCCGACCCCTCGGACGGCGGCCTCTGGTACTACACCCAGACCGGCATGGAGCAGATCCACCAGCGCACCACCGGCGAGGGCATCACCATCGCCATGGTGGACACCGCGATCGACCCCACGGTCCCCGACCTCCAGGGCTCGCGGCTGCAGGTCCGCGAGCCCAGCTACTGCGCGGCCGACACGCGCGGCGAGCCGCTGCCCGCCGCCGACCCCGGCAACCCGCTGGCCCGGCACGGCACGAGCATCGCCTCCCTCATCTCCGGCACCGGCGCCGGGTTCGAGGGCCAGCCCGGCGTGAAGGGCCTCGCCCCCGGCGCGGACCTCATCGCGTTCGCCGCCGTGTCGGTGACCGACGAGCAGTACTGCGACGTCACCGCCGGCGCCTCGGACCGCGGCCCCACGCTCGCCTTCCGCGACGCCGTGAACTCCGGCGCCGACATCGTCAACGTCTCCGCCGACATCGACCTCGACTTCGACGACCTCGTCGCCGCCGTCCGCAAGGGCGTCATCGTGGTCGCCGGTGGCGGCAACTACGGCGCCGCCGTGACCGGCTGGCCCGCGACGCTCAACGGCACGGTCGCCACCGGCACCGTCACGCCCGCGATCGAGCTCGACCCCAGCAGCGCCACCGGCCCGGAGCTCGGCGTCGTCGCGCCGGGGGCGGACATCCGCTGCATCGCGCCGTCGTTCACCGAGTACGGCCGGTGCACCGGGTCGTCCGACTCGGCGGCCTACACCTCCGCCGCGCTCGCCCTCGTGTGGTCCGCGTACCCGCAGGCCACCGCCAACCAGATCCTGCAGTCGCTCGTCCGCAACACCGACGGCGAGGCGGAGCACGAGCCCGCGCGGGACGACGAGTGGGGCTACGGCGTGGTCAACGTGCGCCTCATGCTCGAGACCGACCCCACCACGTACCCGGACGTGAACCCCTTCATCCGCGACGACCCCGACGCCGAGCCCAGCGCGGCCGAGCTGCTCGGCACCGCCGGCGGCGACGAGGCGGCACCCGGGGACGACCCCGCCGAGGCCGCGCCCGCCCCCGACGCCGACGAGCCCGAGGACACCGCCGACGCGAGCGGGTTCCCCGTGGTGACCGTCCTGCTCGGCGTCGTCGGGCTGCTGCTGGTGGCCGGCGTCGTCACGGCCGTGGTGCTGGCCGCCCGGCGCCGCGCCACCCCGCCCACCGCCGCGACGGCCCCCCGGCAGGGACCGGCCGGGTACGGACCACCGGCGGGACCGCCGTACGGGCCGCCGTACGGACCGCCCTCGGGGCCGCCGTACGGCCCGCCGGCCGGGCCACCGCACGGCGGGCCGCCAGGGCCGGGCCCGCAGCACGGCACGACCCCGCCGCCGGGAACCACCCCGCCGCCGGGCACCACGGAGACCACGCCGCCGACCTACCAGGGGGGACACCATGGGTGACAAGGCAGACGAGCTCGGGCGCACCCTCGACGCCGACCTCGGGGCCATCAGCTCGACGAGCCGCAGCTTCGAGGCCTCGGCGACCGAGGCCGTCGTCACGGCACGCTCGCTCGCGGGACTGTCCGACGACCTCGGCATGGGCGGGCTGAGCGGCGACGCCGCGACCGGCCGGTTCCAGCAGATCGCGGGCGACATCAAGTCGCTCGCGCACTACCTCGACGGCCTCCAGGCCGCCGCGGACCACGCCGAGACCGCCGTGCAGCGCGCGCAGAAGGCCTACCACGCGCTCCCGGACGGCGAGCTCAGCCTGGCGGAGCGCGCCGCGCTGACGGCGGCCGGGACCGTCGCCATGCCGGGCGTCGGCACCGTGACCGCCGTCGTCGCCGGCAACATCCTGTCCGACCGCCGCGAGGCCGCCCGCGAGAAGGCCGCCGCCCAGGCGCTGTCCTCCCTCCAGGGCGACCTGTCCGGCGTCCGGATGCCCACGATGCCCGTGGAGAGCTTCACCCCGATCGAGGGCGGCGTGGACCAGCCGTCCGGTCCCGGCGGTCCCACCGGCGGCCCCGGCACCGGCGGGTACGACGGCACCAGCAGCGGGGGCCGCTCGGGCGGCAGCGGGGTGCGCACCATCGGCACCCCGACGCCCACGGCGCCCGGTCCGGTCGACACCTCGTGGCACCCGCCGGTCGGCGGGGGCGGCGGGGGCGGCACTCCCGGCGGCGGCACCCCGGGCG
>JAEWGQ010000356.1 GCA_023388235.1 Actinomycetes bacterium
GGACGCCGTGCGGGCCGCCCGTGCGGGACGTGGCGCGGCTCACGCCGACCGCGGCGTGGACGTGCCCGGCCGCCGCCGCGCGCGGTGTGTAAGGTGCCCGGGACAGGCATTCCTTTAACACCGTCCCGTGAGGCGGGGAAGGAGCAGGCCCGGATGACTTCCGGTACCCCCGTGCCCGACGACCAGGTCCCGGGCGGCAGCCCCGGCACCGCGACGGTCGTCCTGGGCGAGCAGGACGTGGCCCGCGCGCTGACGCGCATCGCCCACGAGATCCTCGAGCGCAACAAGGGCGGCGACGACCTCGTCGTCCTCGGCATCCCCACCCGCGGCGTCCCGCTGGCGCACCGGCTCGCGGCGCGGCTGGCGTCGGTCGAGCCCGGCCTGGTGGCGGAGCGGCTGGTGGGCAGCCTGGACGTCACGATGTACCGCGACGACCTCGCGCAGCACCCGACGCGGACGATCGGCGCGACGACGGTGCCCGACGGCGGCATCGACGGCAAGGTCGTGGTGCTGGTGGACGACGTGCTGTACTCCGGCCGCACGATCCGCGCGGCGCTGGACGCGCTGAACGACCTGGGCCGCCCGCGGGCGGTGCAGCTCGCGGCGCTGGTCGACCGCGGCCACCGCGAGCTGCCGATCCGGGCGGACTACGTGGGCAAGAACCTGCCGACGTCGACCGCCGAGCGGGTCCGGGTGCTGCTCGCGGAGACCGACGGCCGGACCGCCGTCGTGATCGAGGGGGGTGCGCGGTGAGGCACCTGCTCTCGACGGCCGACCTGGACCGCGCCGCCGCGATCCGCGTCCTGGACACCGCGGCGCAGATGGCCGCCACGCAGGGCCGGCAGATCAAGAAGCTCCCGACGCTGCGCGGCCGCACCGTGGTCAACCTGTTCTTCGAGGACTCGACCCGCACGCGCATCTCGTTCGAGACGGCCGCGAAGCGGCTGAGCGCCGACGTCATCAACTTCTCGGCCAAGGGGTCGAGCCTGTCCAAGGGCGAGTCGCTGAAGGACACGGCGCTGACCCTGGAGGCGATGGGCGCGGACGCGATCGTCATCCGGCACCAGGCCTCGGGGGCGCCGCACACGCTGGCGCACGCGGGCTGGACGAACGCCGCGGTGGTCAACGCCGGCGACGGCATGCACCAGCACCCCACCCAGGCCCTGCTCGACGCGTTCACGATCCGCCGGCACCTGCGCGGCACGCCGGGCAACCCCGACGGGGCCGGCCTGGACCTCGCCGGCCTGCACGTCGCGGTCGTCGGCGACGTGCTGCACAGCCGGGTCGCGCGGTCGAACGTCGACCTGCTGCACACCCTCGGTGCCCGCGTGACCCTGGTCGCGCCGCCGACGCTGCTGCCGGTCGGGGTGGGCCCGTGGCCGGCGGAGGTGTCCTACCGGCTGGACGACGTGCTCGCCCAGGGGCCGGACGCGGTGATGATGCTCCGCGTGCAGCGCGAGCGGATGTCGACGGCGGGGGGCGGGTTCTTCCCGAGCCCGCTGGAGTACACGCGGCTCTACGGCCTGGACGCGCGGCGGCTCGCGGGCCTGCCCGAGCACGCGATCGTGCTGCACCCCGGCCCGATGAACCGCGGGCTGGAGATCTCCGCGGACGCCGCCGACTCCCCGCGGTCGGTGATCGTCGAGCAGGTCGCCAACGGCGTCGCGGTGCGGATGGCCGTGCTGTACCTGCTGCTGGCCGGGGACGGCGACACCGCCGCGCCGCCCGCCACGGGCGCCGTGCCCGTCCTGACCGCCGCGACCGAGGGGACCGCCCGATGACCACGCAGTACCTGCTGAAGGACGTCGCGCCGCTGGGCGGCGAGCGCACGGACGTGCTGATCGCGGGCGGCCTGGTCGCGGCGATCGGCCCGGACGCCGGCGACGCGGCCGAGAACGCCCCCGACGACCTGCACGTGCTCGACGCGACCGGCATGGTGCTGCTGCCGGGCCTGGTCGACCTGCACACGCACCTGCGCGAGCCCGGCCGGGAGGACGCCGAGACGGTCGCGTCCGGCACCCGCGCCGCGGCGGCCGGCGGGTTCACCGCCGTGCACGCGATGGCGAACACCACCCCCACGCAGGACACCGCGGGCGTCGTGGAGCAGGTGTGGCGGCTGGGCCGCGAGGCCGGCTGGGTCGACGTGCACCCGGTGGGCGCGGTGAGCGTCGGGCTGGCGGGGGAGCACCTGGCCGAGCTCGGCGCGATGGCGGACTCCGCGGCGCGCGTGCGCGTGTTCAGCGACGACGGCACGTGCGTGCACGACCCCGTCCTGATGCGCCGCGCCCTGGAGTACACGAAGGCGTTCGACGGCGTCGTCGCGCAGCACGCGCAGGAGCCGCGGCTGACGGCGGGCGCCCAGATGCACGAGGGCGTGGTGTCCGCCGAGATCGGCCTGGCGGGCTGGCCGGCCGTCGCGGAGGAGGCGATCATCGCCCGCGACGTGCTGCTGGCCGAGCACGTCGGGTCCCGGCTGCACGTGTGCCACCTGTCGACCGCCGGGTCGGTCGAGATCGTCCGGTGGGCGAAGTCGCGCGGCATCGACGTCACCGCGGAGGTCACCCCGCACCACCTGGTCCTCACCGACGAGGAGGCGCGCGGCTACGACCCGGTGTTCAAGGTGAACCCGCCGCTGCGCACGCAGGCCGACGTGGACGCGGTCCGCGAGGGCCTGGCCGACGGCACGATCGACGTCGTCGCCACCGACCACGCCCCGCACACCCGCGAGGACAAGGACTGCGAGTGGGCGGCGGCCGCGTTCGGCATGACCGGTCTCGAGACCGCGCTGTCCGTCGTGCAGCAGACCATGGTCGACACCGGCCGGATGACGTGGGCCGACGTCGCGCGCGTGCTGTCCGAGGCGCCCGCCCGCATCGGTCGCGTCGCGGACCAGGGCCGGCCGGTCGCGGTGGGGGAGCCGGCGAACCTCGTGCTGGTGGACCCGGAGGCGCGCCGCGTCGTCGTCCCGGAGGAGCAGGCGACGGCCTCGGCGAACTCCCCGCTGCGCGGCCGCGAGCTGCCCGGCCGGGTGGTCGCGACGTTCCTGCGCGGCCGGGCCACGGTGCTCGACGGCGTGCCGCAGGACGACCCGGCCGCCCCGGGCCGCGCCGCGGGGCGGGTGACGCCCTGATGCCGCCCTGGCTGTCGGTGACCCTGCTCGTCGTGCTCGGGGCCGCGCTGCTGCTCGGCATGGCGCGCGGCTGGCGGCGGCTCACCCGGGGCACCGGCGAGGTGCCCGCGCCGCCGCCCGTGCCGGCCGACGACGCGCTCGGCGCCGCCCGGACGCCCGCGTTCGACGCGACCTACGTCTCGACGACCCGCGCCGGCGACTGGCTGGACCGGGTCGGCACGCACGGGCTCGGGGTGCGGTCCGCCGCCACCGTGCGCGTGCACGACGCCGGCGTCGTCCTGCGACGACGAGGCGCGCCGGACGTGTTCGTCCCGCGCGCGGCGCTGCGGGGGACCGGCACGTCCGGCGGCATGGCCGGCAAGGTCGTCGGCGGCGAGGGGCTGGTCGTGCTGACCTGGGTCCCGAACCCGGACGACGACCCGCGCGGCCTCGACACCGGCCTGCGCCTGCGGCACGCCCACGAGGCGGACGAGCTGCGCGCGGCCACCCAGGACCTGATCGGATCGACACCCGCCGCGGGCGGGTCCAAGGAGAGCTCATGACGGACGCACTGCTGGTCCTCGAGGACGGGCGGACGTTCGCCGGCGAGGCCTACGGGGCCACCGGCACGACCGGGGGCGAGATCGTCTTCAACACCGGGATGACCGGCTACCAGGAGACGCTGACGGACCCCAGCTACCACCGGCAGGTCGTCGTGATGACCGCGCCGCACATCGGCAACACCGGCGTCAACGACGAGGACCCCGAGTCCGGCCGCATCTGGGTCGCGGGCTACGTCGTGCGCGACCCCGCCCGCCGCGCGTCGAGCTGGCGCGCGGACCGCACCCTGGACGAGGAGCTGGCGGCGCAGGGCGTCGTCGGCATCTCCGGGATCGACACCCGCGCCCTGACCCGGCACCTGCGCGAACGCGGCGTGATGCGGGCGGCGATCGTCTCCGGCGACGCGCTGCTGGACGACGCGGGGCGCACGCGCGCGGTCGAGGACCTGGTCGCCGACGTGCTCGCCCAGCCGCAGATGTCCGGGGCGGACCTGGCCGGCGAGGTGTCGACCGACGCCGCGTACGTCGTGCCCGCCCTCGGCCCCGACGGCGCGCCCCTGGCCGAGCCGGTCGCCCGCGTGGCGGCCGTCGACCTCGGGATCAAGGCGATGACCCCGCACCGGATGGCCGAGCGCGGCATCGAGGTGCACGTGCTGCCCGCCGCCTCGACCATCGACGACGTGCTCGCGACCCGCCCCGACGGCGTGTTCTTCTCGAACGGCCCGGGCGACCCCGGCGCGGCCACCCACGAGGTCGACCTGCTGCGCGAGGTCCTGGACCGCCGGATCCCGTTCTTCGGCATCTGCTACGGCAACCAGATCCTCGGGCGGGCGCTCGGCTACGGCACGTACAAGCTCGGCTACGGGCACCGCGGCGTGAACCAGCCGGTGCTCGACCGCGCCACGGGCCGGGTCGAGATCACCGCGCACAACCACGGCTTCGCGGTCGACGCGCCGCTGGACGAGGTCTCCGTCGCGCCCCACGACGGCGGGCGGTACGGCCGCGTGACCGTCTCGCACGTCGACCTCAACGACGACGTCGTCGAGGGCCTGGCCGCCCTCGACCTGCCGGCGTTCTCGGTGCAGTACCACCCCGAGGCCGCCGCCGGGCCGCACGACGCCGCCTACCTGTTCGACCGGTTCCTGGACCTCATGCGCGAGCCCGGCCGGGGTGCCGCCGCAGCGGGCCAGGCCACCGACGCCACCGACCCGAAGGGCGCCTGATGCCTCGCCGCACCGACCTCCACTCCGTCCTCGTCATCGGCTCCGGCCCGATCGTCATCGGCCAGGCCGCGGAGTTCGACTACTCCGGCACCCAGGCGTGCCGCGTCCTGAAGGAGGAGGGCCTGCGGGTCGTCCTCGTGAACTCCAACCCGGCGACGATCATGACCGACCCGGAGTTCGCCGACGCGACGTACGTCGAGCCGATCACCACCGAGGTGCTGACCTCGATCATCGCCAAGGAGCGCCCGGACGCCATCCTGCCGACCCTGGGCGGCCAGACCGCGCTGAACGCCGCGATCGCGCTGGACGAGGCCGGCGTGCTCGCCGAGTACGGCGTCGAGCTGATCGGCGCCAACATCCCCGCCATCCAGAAGGGCGAGGACCGCGAGCAGTTCAAGCAGGTCGTCGAGGTCTGCGGCGGGGAGTCCGCGCGGTCGGCCATCGTGCACACCGTCGAGGACGCGCTCGGCGCCGTCGAGGACCTCGGCTACCCGGTCGTCGTGCGGCCGTCGTTCACCATGGGCGGGCTGGGCTCCGGCATCGCCTACGACGAGGCCGACCTGCGCCGGATCGTCGGGCAGGGCCTGCACTACTCGCCGACCACCGAGGTGCTCCTGGAGGAGTCGATCCTCGGCTGGAAGGAGTACGAGCTCGAGCTCATGCGCGACAAGGCGGACAACGTCGTGGTCGTCTGCTCGATCGAGAACGTCGACCCGGTCGGCGTGCACACCGGCGACTCCGTCA
>JAEWGQ010000385.1 GCA_023388235.1 Actinomycetes bacterium
GCCCGGCACCGTCCGTCAGGCCCGGCGCCGCCGGGACCGGTGCACCAGCACCCCGCCCGTCGCGAGCAGGGCCAGCGCCAGGCCGAGGGCCGCCGCGCTGTCGGCGCCGGTCCAGGCCAGCCCGCCCCGGGCCGCGCGCACCGTGATCGCCAGCTCGGCCAGCACCCGGCCGCTCTCGTCACGCGCCTGCAGGTGGTGCGTGCCGGGCGCGAGGTCCCGCGGGACCGTCACCACGACGGTGGCCGCACCGCCCACGACGGGCGCCGTCGCGAGCCGCCGGTATGCGGACGCCACGCCGACCTCGACCGTGGCGCCCGGGACGCCCGACACCGACACGGTGACGCGGTCGCCCGGCCGGACGGTCGTCGCGGAGGCGGTGAGCACGGGGCCACCCGGCGTCGGGGCGGCCGGGCCACCGGGCGTCGGGCCACCGGGCGTCGGACCACCGGGGGTCGGGCCACCCGGCGTCGGGCCACCCGGCGTCGGCTCCCCGCCCGGCGAGGCCGGCACGTCGACCGCGCCGGTCGCCGACACGTTCCCCGCGGCGTCGGTCGCCCGGAACTGCACGGTCGCCGCGCCGTCGCCCGGCACCGTGACCGGCCCGGCGTACCGGGTCCAGTCCCCCGCCGTCCCGATCCGGTACTCCACCGACGCGACCGTGCCGTCGTCGGTCGCGGTGACCGTCACGACCCGTCCGGCCACCGACGCGGAGACCACGGGCGGCGTGGTGTCCGGCGCCGGGGTGGCGACCAGGCCGTCGAGGGCCGCCGCCAGGGCGGTCGCGCTCGCGTCGACGGCGGCCTGCGTGGCGTCGGCGGCGGCGAGCTGCGCCTTCGCCGTCTCCAGCGCGGGCAGCACGGGTGCCCAGCTCGCCGCGGTGTACGCCCGGCTGTCGAGCCCCTCGGCCCGCGTCACCAGGGCCGCGAGCGCCGCGGTGTCCGCCCGCACGGAGACCGGGCACCACAGCAGCTCGTCGCCCTTCGCGTGCGTGAGCAGCACCGACGTGCTGCCGGCCTCGCCGGCGCGCAGGTCCACCTCGATCCGCCCGTCGGCCCCGAGGCGCGGGGTCCCCGTCACCGCGGCGACCGCGGGGTCGAGGGAGGCGGCGCTCACCACGTCGTCCGCCTCGGCGGGCGTGAGCGTGGCGGTGAGCACCGCGCGGGCCCCGCGGTCCGCCGTGAGGACGGGTGCGGTGCAGGCGAGCTTGTAGCCGCCGTACGCCTCGAGCTCGAACAGGGACAGGCCGTACTTGGTGACCGGCAGGCCGATCACCCGCAGGTACCGGGCCTCGGCGTCGGGGAAGTCCACGACGTTGCGCAGCTCCGCGGACGTCTTGTGCACCCGCGCCAGCTCGTGCCACGTCTGCCCGTCGTCCGACCCCTCGACGCGGAAGTCGTTCGAGGTCGCGGACTCCCAGGTCAGGACGACCTGGTTGACCGTGCGCGGCGACCCGAGGTCGACCTGCAGCCAGCGCTCGGTCGTGTAGGGCGCGTCCTGGCGCTGCGACGCCCACCGCGTCGTGGCGACGCCGTCCGTGGCGTTGGCCGGGCCGAGCGTCGGGCTGTACTGCGAGTCGGCCGTGGTGGTGCGCCCCAGGGCCAGGTTCTCCCGGCCCGCGGGCACGGCCGGCGCGGTCGCGATGGCGTCGTCGCCGAACACCTCGAGCTCCCACAGCGAGACGCCGTACTGCGTCGTGCTGCGCTGGACCGTCTGCATCCGCACGTACCGGGCCTGCTGGCCCACGGTGACGACGTCGACGCCGCCGTCGCTGCCGCCCGCCGGGGTGGTGTACGCGTCGCGCCAGGCGGCGCCGTCGTCGGACACCTGGATCCGGTACTGGCGGGCGTACGACGCCTCCCACCAGAGCCGGACGGCGCCGACGGGCTGCACCGACCCGAGGTCGACCTGGGCCCAGGCGGCGTCGGACAGGTTGCCGCTCCAGCGGGTCGCGGTGTTGCCGTCGGTGATGCTGCCGGCGGCGCCGCCCGACGTGCCGGAGACCGTGACCGCGCCCCCGAGGGCGACGTTCACGCTCGCGTCCACGTCGAGCTCGCGGACCTCGTAGCCCGTCCCGCCGGAGGCGAGCATCAGCACCCGGACGAAGCCGGCCGCCGTGGGCGCGATCGCCAGCCGGGTGGTCCCGCCGGTGCCGTCCTGCGTCAGCCGCTGGTCGGTCCAGGTCCGGCCGTCCACCGAGGTCTGCACCAGGAACCGGGTGGCGTGGTCGGCGCCCCAGCCGATCGTCACGCCGGTGACGAACGACCCGTGCGCGAGCCGCCGGGTCAGCCAGGCGGTGCCGTCGCCGGCGGAGCGCCAGGACGTCCCGGGGTCGCCGTCGCCGGCGAGCGCCGCGCCGTGGCCGGCCTGCGCGCTGCTGGCCGACAGCGGGGACGTGCCCTCGGTGCCCTGCACCAGCGCGGCGGTCACCGTCCGGCCGAGGTCCGCTCCCGACCCGAGCGCGAACACGCCGTGGGCCGCCGTGCCGCCGCCGGTGAGCGCGACCTGGACGACGAGGCCGGGCTGGCCGGGGTTGGCGATGCTGACGACGGGGGTGGCACCGGACTCGTCGAGCATCACGACGGCCGGCTGGTCCACCTCGAGGGCGCGGCCCCGGCCGAGGTCCAGCGTGCCGCCGGCGTAGAAGGTCGCCATGGTGCGGTGCAGGCCGGGGTGCCGCACGGCCTGCACGGTCGCGTCGTTGCGGAGCACCTCGACGGCCGGGGCGGCCGCGTAGGCCTCGACCTCGGCGGGCGTGGCCGCGGGCAGGACCGTGTACTCGTACCCCGCGTCGACCGGCCGCACGCCGTGGTCGACGTACAGGCTGAAGGCGTCCCGGCTGACGGGGGCCTGGTCGAGCCAGCTCCCGGTCTGGGCCTTGTCCGACACGTGCACCGCGGCCCCGGCCGGGAACACGTACCCGACCTGGTCGTTGTACGCCCAGGTCGCGCCGTCCACGGGCGCGCCGTCGGTCCCCGGGGCGACGGGCCGGCCGCCGACGGAGGCGTTGGGCTTCGCGACGGCCTGGTTCAGCGTGGTGTGCACCGCGGCGTCGGAGGTGGACGTGATGCCCGCGCCGAGCGCGACCATCTGGTCGTCGAAGTAGTAGTAGCTCTTGCGGGCCTTGGTCGCGGCGCGGTCCAGGCTGTACACGGTCGCGCCGTACCGGCCGTCCGACACCCCGCCGGTGAAGCTGCCGCCGTTGCCGGTGGACCCGCGCGTCTGCTCCTTGACGTACGGCGCGGTGACGCCCGGGTAGTGGAACCAGTCGAAGGCCGGGCCGAGGTCCAGGTACTCGCGGTTGCTGACCTGGATGGCGGTCGCCCCGGCGGAGCTCCACACGATCTCGTTGCCGACCGACGGGCGGAAGGTCGACCGGTACTCGCTGCCGACGGTCCGGCTGGAGTTCAGCCGCGTGAAGATGCCGTAGTCCTCGCGCAGGTGCGAGGCGAACTCGGAGCGCCAGAAGTACCGGTCCCCGGTGAGGCCCTCGGTGCGGGTGGTGCCCCGGATGCCGTCGAGCAGCGCCTGGTACGCGGTGGCGTACAGGGGGTCCGTGCGGGCCATCCGGGTGAGCGGCTCGATGAACTCCGAGGCGTGGCTGGTGACGCCGTCGATCGTCTTCGGCTGCCGGTAGTTGAGGTAGAGCATCCCGATCTCGCCGCGGATCATCCAGCGCGTCCCGCTGATGATGTAGAACGCGATCGTGTCGAGGTGCTCCCGGCTGAACGCCAGGCTGGTGCCGCGCGCGACGTCGGCCCACAGGGCCACGTTCGTGAACAGCGCCATGCCGTAGCCCTCGCTGTACAGCTGCGCGCCGTGCGCCCAGAAGCTCGCGTCGGGCTGCACGGCCTCCTGCACGGTGCCGGAGTGGTCGACCGCGACCGTCTGCACCATCGTGTCGAAGCCCGCGGTGATCTTCGCGAGGTCGTGCGTCGAGACGGCCTCGAACAGGTAGTTGGTGGTGCGCCAGGCGCCGTTGGCGCCCACCGGGTCGAGCTTGCCGGTGTTGTGCTCCAGCGTCACGGCGAACGCCGCCTCGTCCAGGACGTCGCCGAGGAAGATGCCGATGCGGCCCATCGCGATCGACTCGCCGATCTCCGTCTCCCACCAGTTGGTGTTGCCCGGGTCGGCGGCGTCCCAGTACGTCAGCGCGCGCTCGACGGCCGTCACCAGCGCCGGGTCCTCGAAGCCGGCGGCCTGCGGGTCGCGGTAGGCGTGCGCCATCGCGAGCATCCGGTACAGCGCGATGTACGCGGACCACGTCGAGCCGTTGGCCGAGCTGGTCCGGTCCGCGTAGTTCACGTCCGCCCACGACCCGTCGGGGCGCTGGTCGGCGGCGTACTGCCGCGCCTCGGACGCCCGGGCCAGGTAGATGCCGTTCGCGATGAGGATCTCGTCGCCCTGGCCGAGGTAGTACTCCTGGAGCCGCGTGATGATCGTGCCCACGTCCTGCGCGGGGTCCGCGGCGGCGGCGCGCGGCGCCCCCGCCAGGCCGCCGGCGCCGAGCACGAGGGCCACGGCGAGGGCGATCACTGCCTTGAGGTGTCTCACGTCCAGCTCCTTCGCTGATCGACGGTCGGGGGTGGTGCGGGGGTGCTGCGTGGTGCGGGGGTGCTGCGTCGGGCCCGGGCGGTCGCGGTGCGCGGTGCGCCCGCCCGGTCAGGCGGAGGCGACGACGGCCGTCCCGCTGCCGGACACGGTCAGCGGGCCGTCCGCGTCGGGCACGAACACGGCCTCGCCGGGTTGCAGCCGGCGCTCGTCGCCCGCCGCCACGCGCACCTCGCCCTCGGTGCACACGACGACGCGGGGCCCGTCCTCGGGTCCGGGCAGCCGGGCGCCGGCGCGGGGGGTCAGGACGCGCAGCCGGAAGTCCGGGACGGGCGGGACGACGTCCACCACGCCGGGCGCGACCTGCCGCGGGCGCAGGAACCCGGTGAGCCGCGGCGCGAAGTCGGTGACGGCGAGCACCTGGTCGACGTCCACGTGCTTGCCGGTCAGGCCCGCGCGCAGCACGTTGTCCGAGGCCGCCATGACCTCGACGGCCATCCCGGACAGGTAGGCGTGCAGCGTGCCCGGCGGGGTGTACAGCGCCTGGCCGGGCTCGAGCCGCTCGTAGTTCAGCAGCAGCGGCGCGACCAGCGCGGGGTCGCCGGGGAACTGCGCCGCCAGGCGCGCGACGACCTCCAGCTCCGGCCGCGCGCCGGCGGCGTCCCGCGCCACGCGCGCCACCGCGTCCACCCAGGGCGCGCACGCCGGGCCGCGCGCGTGCAGCAGCCACGTGAGCGCCGCGCGGTGCCCGCCGGCCACGTCCCGCAGCAGCGCGACGAGGGGGTCGAGCGCCGGCACCTCGAGCTCCGCGACGAGCTTCGCCGCCTGCTCCGGCTCCCGCAGCCCGCTGAGCAGCTCGAACCGCGTGAGGGCGTACACGACCTCCGGCTTGTGCGAGCGGTCCCGGTAGGTGCGGTGCGGCGCGTCGTGCGGCACGCCCCGGCGCTCCTCGTCCGCGTAGCCGGCGACGGCCTGCGCGGTCGTGGGGTGCACCTGCACGGACAGCGCGTGCGCGGCCGCGAGGATCTTCGTCAGGTACGGCAGCCGCGGCCCGGCGGCGGCCAGCACGCGCGGGCCGAGCATCGTCTCCGGCCGCTCCGCGACCAGCACGTCCAGCGGCACGCGCCGCCCGGCGACGTCCGCGACGGACGGGTCGTCCGGGTGCGCGCCGATCCAGACCTCCGCGACCGGCCGCCCGTCCAGGGGCTGCGCGCGGAGCTGCTGCACGAGGGTGGTCGAGCCCCAGGCGTACCGGCGGACGGGGTTGTCGAGGGCGAGCACGTCAGGCCACCCGCCCGGCCGGCTCAGGCATCGTCCCGCACCAGCTCGGCCACCCCGATGCGGGAGTCCGCCATGCCGTAGAACACGAACCAGCGGTCGCCCACCGGCTCGACCGCCGTGGGGAACACGACGTTGCCGAGGGTGCCCTGCATCTCGTCGGCCGTCTCGGGGACCAGCAGCGGCTCCGCCGTGCGGGCCAGCACCCGGCGCGGGTCCTGCGGGTCGAGCAGCATCGCTCCGGCGGTGTAGCACGCGCCGTACGCCAGCTCGAAGCCCTTGACGTCGGCCCCCGTCACGCCGTGGTGCAGCACCAGCCAGCCCTCGGGGACGCGCAGCGGCGCGGGGCCGCCGCCGATCTTCGACTCCTCGTACGCCATCTGCGGGGCCGCCACCATCGACGAGTGCTCCACGAAGGTCAGCGCCGCGGGGTCGCGCCGCGCGGCCTCCAGGTCGACGAACCCGATCCACATCGACGGCCGGTCGTCCTCGACGCCGCGGGGGGCCGGGGCGCCCTCGCCGGGGCGCAGCCAGTCGAGGTCCCACATCGGCCGGTGCAGCACGCCCAGCGCCGGGCGCCCGTCCGGGCCGGGCACGACGTCGGGGAAGAACACGACGTCCTTGTTCGCGAACAGGTTCAGGTCGGTCCCGAGCTCCGGCTGGTACGCGAACCGCAGCGGGCCCAGGCGGCGCCAGGTCGCGGTGTCCTCGGAGACCGCGAGCGCCGGGCGGGGACCGAGCGGGCCGTAGGCCACGTACGTCATGACGTGCAGGCCGAGCGGCTCGACCCAGGTGATGCGCGGGTCCTCGACCCCGGCGTTCTGCCGGCCGTGCTCCCACTGCTCGTCGGGCGCGAGCACCACGCCGAGCCGCTCCACGCCGACCGGCACGCCGTCGTCGAGGACCACGCGCGCCCGGCCGATCCGGGACACGTTGCCCTCCGCGACCATGCGCGGGAACAGGTAGATCTCGCCGTCCGGCCCGCGGGCGGTGCCGGGGTTCAGCACGCCCTCCACCTCGAGCGGGTTGCCCGGCTCGGGCTCCATGATCGTGCCGATGCGGCGCAGCGCGTACGGGACCGTCGTGGCGGGGGCGATCGGGTTCAGCTGGGTCATGACCTTGCCTTGGGGTTGCCGGAGCACGCCGAGGACGTCGGCGTGGGCCGTGGGAGGACGCGCGGTCGCGGGGCGGGTCAGCCCTTGACGGCCGAGCCGAGGTTCGCCGACGTGAAGTGGCGCTGGAACAGCAGGAACAGGACGACGGCCGGGACCGCCAGCACGCAGGCTCCCGCGAGCACGGCGCCCATCGGGTTGTCCTGGAACGTGGAGTTCGCCTGGGAGAAGTTCGCCAGGCTCACCGCGAGCGGCTGCATCGAGGCGTCCTTGGTCACCAGGAACGGCCAGAGGAACTCGTTCCACGGCCCGATGAACGTCACGAGCATCGCGGTGAGGATCGCCGGCCGGACCAGCGGCACCGCGACGGACAGCAGGATGCGCAGCTCGCCGGCGCCGTCGATGCGCGCGGCGTCGAACACGTCCCGCGGGATCTGCAGGAAGTACTGCCGGAAGATCAGCACCGCGACCGAGTTCACGGCGAACGGCAGGATCATGCCCAGGTAGCTGTCCGCGAGCCCGAAGTACCGCACGACCATGACGTACAGCGGCACCATGAGCAGCTGGAACGGGATGGCCTGCACCAGCAGCACCAGCGCGAACACCAGCCCCTGCCCGCGGAACGACAGCACCGACAGGGCGTAGCCGACCATCAGCCCGAGCACGAGGGTGCAGCCCACCACGCCGGCCGTCATGATCAGCGAGTTCAGCAGCGACTGCGCGAGGTCGATCGAGCGGTTGACCCCGGCGAAGTTGTCCAGGGTGAGGTTGCCCGGCAGCGGCAGCATCCCGAGCAGGCTGGTGTCCCGGTCGCGCTGCAGCGCGCCGATGACCATCGAGTAGAACGGCACGAGCGCGAGGAACGCGCCCACCAGCAGCACGGCGAACCGGCTCCCGGCGAGCAGCAGGCGGCGGGTGCGGTCCCGGCCCGGCGCGGCGGCCGCGGTGGCCGTGGTCGTGGTGGCCATCAGCCCTTCCTCTCCGTCAGGCGGCGGGAGACGAGCGACACGACCATCACGCCGATCACGAGGATCATCCCGATCGCCGCCGCGATGTCGGGCTGCCCCTGCTGGATGCCCTTCTGGTACATGAGCAGCGCCGGCGTCATCGAGGCGCCGTTCGGGCCGCCGCCGGTGAGCAGGTACGGCTCGGTGAAGATCTGGCCGGTCGTGATGATCGACAGCAGCACGACCAGCGACGTGACGGGGCGGACCCCGGGCAGCGTCACCGACCGGAACCGGCGCCAGGCCCCGGCCCCGTCCATCTCCGCCGCCTCGTGCAGCTCGCGCGGGACGTTCTGCAGGCCCGCGAGGTACAGCAGCACGTAGAACCCGAGGTTCTTCCACGTCACGTACACGGCGATGAGCGGCATGATCAGGCTCTGGTTGGCGAGCCACGTCGGGTCCGGCGCCAGGCTGCCGAGCACCTGGTTCACCACGCCGTTGCCGCTGAACAGGAAGATCCAGGCCGCCAGGGTCGCGACGGAGGCCGTCACGTACGGCACGTAGTACGCGACCCGGAAGAACCCCTTCCACCGCACCACCGCGTCGAGCCCCGTCGACAGCAGCAGCCCGAGCACGACGGTCAGCGGCACGTTGATGACGAGGAAGACCAGCAGGTTCCCGAACGCCTGGCGCACCGCCGGGTCCGCGAGGACCTGCCGGAAGTTGTCCAGCCCGACGAACGGGTGCGGCACGGCGACGCCCGGCGCGGTGAAGAAGAAGTCGTGGAACGACATCCACACCCCGAACCCGAACGGCACGAGGAACACCACGACGACGAACGCCGTGTACGGGGCGCTGAGCAGCAGGCCCAGGGGGTGCTCGCCGAGCCAGCGCTGCAGGCGCCGGCCCGGGCGGGCCCCCGCCGGGGGGGGGGGGGCGGGGGGGGGGGGGCCCTGGGGGGGGGGGGCCCGGCGCCGGCGACCGCAGGCCCTCGTCGCGGAGGGTGGTCATGTCAGATCCGTCCCGTCGGTCCGCGCAGGTCAGCCGGACAGGCCGTCGACGGTGGTCGCGGCCTCGCCGAACACGGCCGCCAGGTCGCCCGAGCCGGACTGGACCGCCTCGCCCCAGGCGTCCCGGAAGACCTGCATCTTCTCGGCCAGCCCGTCGACCGTCGGCACGTCCACCGCCAGCGGCACGGCGGCCGCGAACTGCGCGAAGAACGGCTGCTCGGCCAGGAAGTCCGCGGCGAGCTCCGGCACGTCGGTGCGGGTCGGGAACTGCCCGGTGGTCTCGAGCAGCGCCAGGTCGTTCTCGTCGTCCGTGGCGAACTTCAGGAAGTCCCAGGCGGTCTGCTGGTTCTTGCACGAGCTGTACAGGCCGACGTTCTTGGAGTCCGCGAACGTCGAGGTCTTCGCGGCGTCGGTGCCGTCGGCCGTCGGGATCGGCACGGCGCCGTACTCGACCTTGCCGTCGAACTGCGCGGCGCCCCACGGCCCGGCGATGCCCATCGCGGCGACGCCGTCCGCGAACGGACCGGCCCACATGTCGCCGCTGTACGCCTCGGCGGACGCGTAGCCGTCCGCGTACAGCGTCTGCCAGAGCTCGAGCGTCTCCATCGCCTCGTCGCCCGCGAACGTCGCCTTGCCGTCCTCGATCAGCTGCGTGCCGCCCGAGTTCGCCAGGAAGAACGGGTAGAAGTCGAAGTTGACGTTCGTGTAGTCGGCCGTCGCCGGCGGGTAGATCGCGACGTCGGCGCCGCCGGACTCCGTCACGGCCTTCGCGGCGGCCAGCAGGTCGTCGTAGGTCGACAGCTGCGGGTTCTCGGGGTCGAGCCCCGCGGCCGCGAACATCGTCTTGTTGTAGTAGAGCATGAACGGGTTGGTCTTCCACGGGAGCTGGTAGAGGTCCCCGTCGGCGCTGCGGAACCCGTCCGCGGCCGCGCCGGACCGTCCCGTGATGTAGTCCTCCGCGTCGTCGAACGTCGCCGAGAGGTTGACCAGGCCGCCCTGCTTCTGGAACGCCGGGACGGCCGCGGGCGCGGTGTTGAACACGAGGCACGGGGTGTTGCCCGCGGTGATCGACGCGCCGATCACGTCCTCCGACGAGCTGCCGGCGGGGATCGCCTGCGCGGTGACCTGCTCGTCCGGGTGGTCGGCGTTCCACGCCGCCACGACCTGGTCGCCCCAGGCGACCTCCTGCTCGTTCGTCGAGTACCAGATGTCGATCGGGCCGGTGCCGAGCGCGTCGCCCGACCCCGCGTTCCCCTCGTCGCCCGACCCGCAGGCCGTCAGCGGGAGGACAACCGCTGCGGCTGCCGCCAGCACTGCCATTCGTGCGCCACGCTTCATCGCGCCGCCCCTCGCTTCCCGGGACCCGAGGTCCCCACGTGCTCCGAGCGCCTTCTCGCCGCCGGAGCGCCGGTCCACCGTGACCGATCTGGCGCTAGTAAACCGGTTTGAACGACGGCGGTCAACCATCGGTCCCGACGATCGTCCTCCCGTGTGAAACCCGCACGATCCGGCCCTCGTGTTTACTAAACCGGTCCGCCGGACTGCGCTAGCATGAGCGACGTGGACGCAGAACTCGCACCGGGTGGCACGACGGCGCGCACACCCCGGTCCGGTCGCCGCGCGACCATCGGCGACGTCGCCGAACGGGCGCAGGTCTCCAAGAGCGCCGTCTCGTTCGTGTTCAACGGGCGGTCGGGGGTCAGCGACGCCGCCCGGGCGCGGATCCTCGAGGCGGCCCGCGAGCTCGACTGGCGACCGGACTCCCGGGCGCGCGCCCTGTCCCGCAGCCGCGCACAGGCCCTCGGCCTGGTGATCCGCCGCGAGCCCGAGCTGCTCAGCACCGACCCGTTCTTCCCGCACTTCGTCGCCGGCGTCGAGAGCGCCCTGTCCGGCTGCGGCTACGCCCTCATGCTCCAGGTCGTGGACGGCGAGGAGTCCGAGCGCACCGCGTACCACCAGTTCGCCCGCGAGTCCCGCGTCGACGGGGTGTTCCTCACCGACCTGCGGACCGACGACGAGCGACCCGCGGCGCTGGACCGCCTCGGCGTCCCCTACGTCCTCGTGGGGCCCGTCGCGCCGGTCGAGGGGCGGCCCCGGCCGCTCGGCGTCGACGACGAGGCCGGCGTGCGCCGCGCCGTGCGGCACCTGTACGCCCTCGGGCACCGGCGCATCGCGCACGTCGCCGGCGCCCCCGGCTACGTGCACTCCGACGTGCGGCGCCACGGGTGGGCCGCGGAGCTGCGCGAGCTCGGCCTGACCCCCGACCTCGTGGTCGCCGCCGACTTCTCCGGGGCGTCCGGCGCGCGCGCCACCCACGAGCTGCTCGACCTGCCGCAGCCGCCGACCGCGATCGTCTACGGCAACGACCTCATGGCGATCGCCGGCATCTCCGTCGCCACCGACCGCGGCATCCGGGTGCCGGACGACCTGTCCGTCGTCGGGTTCGACGACGTGCCGCTCGCCGCGTACGTCGTGCCGCCGCTCACCACCGTCCGCCAGGAGGTCCTCGAGTGGGGCCGGGCCTGCGCCCGGACGCTGGTGTCGGTCGTCGAGGGGCGCGAGCCCGAGGAGCCGTCGCTGCCGCCCGTCGAGTTCGTGGTGCGCGGCAGCACCGGGCCGGCGCGGCACCGCGGGTAGGTGACCGGCCCGACGGGCGGGCGCGAGCGGTGCTGCCTACAGTGCCGTGGCAGAACGGGGGTCACCCGGCCGCCCGCCACGCCCACCGACCCGAGGAACCATGCCCCGCCCCACCCCGCGCCCCACCGACGACCACGCCGCACCCCCGGTCCGCCGGGCCGGCCCGTGGGGGACGTCGCGGGCCGTGTTCTGGCCGTCGGTCGCGGTCGTCGGGGTGGTCGTCGGGCTCACGATCGGGTTCCCGGACACCGCCGAGCGGGTCGTCACGCGCCTGCAGACCGACGTCGTCAGCGGCTTCGGCTGGTACTACGTGCTGCTCGTCGCCGGGTTCGTCGCGTTCGCGCTGTGGGTCGGGATCGGGCGGTGGGGCGACATCACGCTCGGGCAGGACGACGACCGGCCCGCCTACCCGCTGGCGTCCTGGTTCTCCATGCTGTTCGCCGCGGGCATGGGCATCGGCCTCGTGTTCTGGGGCGTCGCCGAGCCGCTCAGCCACTACGCCGACCCCAAGCCGGGCGTCACCGGCACGCCCGCGCAGCTCGCGCAGACGGCCATGTCCCAGACCTACCTGCACTGGGGCATCCACGCCTGGGCCGTGTACGTCGTCGTCGGGCTCGCCCTGGCCTACGCCATCCACCGGCGCGGGCGGCCCGCGTCGATCCGCTGGGCGCTCGAGCCGCTGCTCGGCGCGCGGGTCCGCGGCCCGCTCGGGCACGCCATCGACGTCACCGCCTGCGTCGGCACCGTGTTCGGCGTCGCGACGTCGCTCGGGCTCGGCGTCCTGCAGATCGCCGCCGGCCTCGACCACGTCGGCGTCGTCGAGTCCACCACCGGGCTGCAGGTCGCGCTCATCGCCGTGGTGACCGGCGCCGCGACCGCCTCCGTCGTCTCCGGCCTCGACCGCGGCCTGAAGTGGCTGTCCACCGTGAACGTCTCGTTCGCGGGCGTGCTCATGGTGGCCGTCCTCGTGCTCGGGCCGAGCCTGTTCCTGCTGCGGGAGTTCGTGCAGTCCATCGGCAACTACCTGTCGACCGTGGTGCCCATGACGTTCAACGTCTCCGCCTACGCCGGCGCCGAGGGCGAGGCGTGGCAGGCCGCGTGGACGACGTTCTACTGGGGCTGGTGGATCTCCTGGTCCCCGTTCGTCGGCCTGTTCATCGCGCGGATCTCCCGCGGGCGCACCGTGCGCGAGTTCGTCGGGGGCGTGCTGCTGGTGCCGACGGTCATCACGTTCCTGTGGTTCTCGGTGCTCGGCGGCTCGGCCCTCTACCGGGAGGTGTTCGGCGGCGGCGGGCTGGTCGGCGCCGACGGCACCGTCGTCCCCGAGAACGCCCTGTTCGACCTGCTCGAGGGGCTGCCCGGCGGCGTCGCGCTGTCCGTCGGGGCCATCATCCTGATCGCCCTGTTCTTCGTGACGTCCGCCGACTCGGGTGCGCTCGTCGTCGCGATGGTCTCCGCCGGCGGCGACCCCGAGCCCCGCCGGGCGCTGCGCGTGCTGTGGGCCGTCCTCGTCGGGCTGCTCGCCATCGCCCTGCTGCTCGCCGGCGGTCTCACCGCCCTGCAGACGGCGGCCATCCTCATCGCGCTGCCGTTCAGCGTCGTCATGATCGGGATGGTGGTCGCCACGTCCCGGGCGCTGCACGGCGACCACGTCGCGTTCCTGCGGGCCGAGCGCCGCGCCGCCCGCGCCCAGCTCGAGCGGCACGTGTCCGCGCAGGTCGAGGAGGAGGTCGCCCTGCGGCTCGGGGAGCAGGACGACACGCGCTGAGCCCCCCGGGGCGTCAGGCCCGCGGGGCTGCGGCGTCCAGGTCCGCGGCGTCCAGGTCCGCGGCCTCCGGGTCGGCGGCCACCGGGTCCGCGGCCTCCGGGTCGGCGGCGACCGGGACCGGCGCGGCGGCGCGCGGTGCCGGGTCGGCGTCCCAGCGGAACCGGTCGACCACCCGGCCCAGCGCGGGCACCCGCACCACCAGCGCCAGCAGCACCACGCCCACCAGGCCCCCGAGCACGTTGGACAGCAGGTCGTTGACGTCCGCGATGTGCCCGCCGCCCAGCAGGTGCGCGGTCACGTACTGCACGACCTCGATCGCCAGGCTCAGGCCCGTCGCCACCAGCACCGACCGGATCCACGCCCCGCGCCGCGCGAACAGCGGCACCAGCAGGCCCACCGGCACGAACACCGCCACGTTCATCAGCGCGTCCGACAGCTCGTACTGCTGGAACGGCAGCAGCGCCAGGTGCGCGCTCCACGGCACGTCCGGCACCGGCTTGTCGAGGAAGATCGGGAACACGGTGTTCGCCACGATGCCCGCGAGGTACACGGCCACCGCCACGGCGACCAGCGCCCGCGGCACGGTGAGCCGCCCCCGGCGGTGCAGCACCCCCACCAGGACGGCGACCGTCACGAGGGCGAGCGGGACGACGACCGGGAGCACCGGGACCTGACGGAACATGCGCGGGCTGATCTTCCTGCGGGACGACGGGGAACCGCTGCCATCGTCGCGCCGGCCCCCGCGGCGGGGCGTCAGCCTGCGGTCGGACCCCCGGCGCGCGGGCGTCGTACCGGGGCAGGGCACGGAGGTGTACTCGACGTGGCACCGCACCGGGCCGACGACGAGGGAGCGGCGATGAGCCCGACCACCCACGACCACCGGCGGCCCGAGCGCGCGGCCGTCGCCGTCCTGCTTGCGGCCACCGCGGGCGCGACCGACGTCGTCGCGCTGATCGCCCTCGGCGGCGCGTTCGCCGGCGTCGTCACCGGCAACCTCGTGACGCTCGGCGACAGCGTCGCCACCACGGACACCGGCCGCCTCGCGGCCATCGGCGTCGCGGTCGCCGGCTTCACCTCGGGGGTGCTGCTGTGGGGCCGGCTGTGGCGGGCGCGGCCCGGCACGGTGCGCGAGCCGCTGCTCGCCCAGACCGCCGTGCTCGCGGCAGCGCTCGCGGTCGACGTCACCACGGGAGCGCACCTGCCCGTCCTGCTGCTCGCCGCCGTCGCGATGGGCGCGCAGAGCGCGGTGGGCCTCCGGCTCGGCGTCTCGACCACGTACATGACCGGCGTCCTGACCACCGCGGCGTACGCGCTCGGGTCGGGCGAGGGCACCGGCCGCGCGCGGGTGGCCGTGCGGCAGCTCGCGGCGCTGGTCGCCGGCGCCGCGGGCGGCGGGTACCTGCTGCACGCCGCCCCCGCG
>JAEWGQ010000386.1 GCA_023388235.1 Actinomycetes bacterium
GGCGCCGGCGGCACGGGCCTCGCGGGCGGCGCGCGCCGCGGCGCGGTCCGGCGGGAGCGACTCGATGACGGCGCCCGGGATGGCGAGCAGGCGCCAGACGGTGCCGACGACGGCGGTCGCGGTGAACTGCACGAGCAGCGGCACGTCCGCCGCCGCGCACAGCGCGCCGATCCCGGAGCCGACGACGGCGCCGATCGAGAACGCCGCGTGGAACTGCGGCAGCACCGTGCGACCCATGCGGCGCTCGACGGCGGCGGTCTCCACGTTCAGCGGCACGTTGCCCAGCGCGAAGCCGACGCCGGACAGGAAGATCCCGAGCGCGAGCACCGGCGCCGAGCCGGTCGTCGGGCCGAGGCCGATGAGCACGTACGCCGCCGCGAACGCGCCGGTCGAGACGTAGAGCACGGCGCGCCCGCCGTACCGGTTGACGAGCACCCCGGCGACGGAGACGGTCGCGAGCGAGCCGACCGACCCGGCGATGAGGATGCCGCCCAGCTCGGCCGGGCTCATGCCCAGCGCGTCCCGGACGGACGGGATGCGGGCGAGCCAGCCCGAGAACATGATCCCGACCAGCCCGAACAGGCCGAGCAGCAGCACCCGGGCGCGCTGCACCGCCGGGTCCACGGGTCCCCGGGTGCCGCCCGGGCGACCGGCGCGCGGGCGTCCGGCGGCGGGGGCCTCGGGACGGGGGCGGCGGTTCGCGGGGCGGAGGGGGGCGCGGCCGGTACGGGCCCGCGGCTGGCTCACGGCAGCTCCAGGGTCAAGCGGAGGTGAAGGGCAGGTCGAGCGTTTCTCGAATCGATTCGATCCGGGGCTGCGACACTCGGTCGAATCGATTTGAGGGTTGCTGATCAGTGTGCGGGTACGCTGACGGCGGCGTCAACCGGGTTCCGGCGTGACGCCCGTCCCCCTTTCCCCGCAGCCGGGAGGCGCGCCGGTGTCCCACCGACCGACCCTCGCCGACGTCGCGTCCGCCGCCGGCGTGTCGGTCTCGACCGCGTCGCTCGCGTTCTCCGGGGCCGGCCCCATCGCGGACGCCACCCGCCGCCGCGTGCTCGACGCCGCCGCCGGGCTCGGGTACTCCGGGCCCAACCCGCTCGGCCGGCAGCTGCGCAGCGGGCGCTCCGGCATCGTCGGCGTCGTCGTCGGCGACGCCCTGCGACGCTCCTTCCGCGACCCCGTGTCCGTCCAGCTGCTCGACGGCCTCGTCGACACCATCAGCCCGCTCGGGCTCGGCGTGCTGCTCGTCCCCGGCCCCACCGGCCCCGACGAGCCGCCCGTCGACCCGCTGGTCGAGGCCGCCGCCATGGACGTCGCCGTCATGCTGTGGGGCGGCACGCTGGACGACCCGACGCTCGAGGCGTTCCGCCGCCGCGGCATCCCCGTGGTCGTCGTCGAGGGCCAGGACCTGCCCGGCGTCGTCACCGTCGGCATCGACGACCGCGGCGGCATCGCGTCCGCCACGCGGCACCTGCTCGAGCTCGGCCACGAGCGGATCGCCACCGTCTCCCTGCCGTTCGGGCCCGAGCGCCGGTCCGCCCTCGCCGACGCCGAGCGCATCGGGCAGATCACCTGGACGCTCGCCCGCCGCCGGCTCGACGGCCTCACCGACGCCGGCGTCACCCCCGCCGCCGTCTACGAGACGCCCGCGTCCCTGGTCGAGCACGGCGCCGCCGCCGCGCAGGCGCTGCTGTCCGGCCCCGCCGGCACCCGGCCCACGGCCGTCGTCGCGCAGTCCGACCTGCTCGCGTCCGGCGTGGTGCTCGGCGCCCGGGAGCTCGGCCTGCGCGTGCCCGAGGACGTGTCGGTCGCCGGGTTCGACGGGCTCGACCTGCCGTGGCTGGCGCCCGACGTCCTCACGACCGTCGTGCAGCCCATCGCCGAGAAGGGCGCCGCCGTCGGGCGGGCCATCCAGGCGCTGCTCGCTGGCGAGACCCCGGCGGACGCGGTGCTGCCGGTCGAGCTGCGGGTCGGGACGACGACGGGCCCCGCACCGCGCGGCTGACGCCGGGCGCTGGGCTCTGGGCTCTGGGTGGTGCTGTCCCCCGGCCCACGATCTTCGGCGACTCCGACGCGACGGCCTCACAGGACGGCCTCAGCCTTCGGAGGCTCCGGAGGGACGACCTCAGCCCCTCGGAGACTCCGACAGGTGGCCGACCGTTCGGAGACTCCGACGGAACGGTCTCAGACGCTCGGAGACTCCGACAGGACGGCCTCTCGCGCTCGGAGACTCCAACGGGTGGGGTTCAACCGTTCGGAGACTCCAACGGGACGGGCTCACGCGCTCGGAGACTCCGACCGGACGGCGTCGGCCGTGCGGAGCCGCAGACGGTCAGCCGAGGCGGACGAGCGCCTGCGCCTTGGCGAGCACGCGCGTGCCCGCGGTCGTGACGGCGAGGTCGATGCGCGCGGTGCGGGTCTCCGCGTCCAGGGCACCCACGGTGGCGACGACCTCGACCGTCGCACCGCCCGGGTCCGGCACGGGCACGGGGCGCGCGAACCGGGTCTGGTAGTCGAGCACGGCACCGGGGTCGCCGACCCAGTCGGCCACGACGCCGGCGGCCGCGCCCATCGTCCACATGCCGTGCGCGATGACGCCGGGCAGCCCGACCTCGGCCGCGAACCGCTCGTTCCAGTGGATCGGGTTGAAGTCCCCGGACGCCCCGGCGTACCGCACGAGCCGGGACCGGTCGACCGCGATCTCGCGCCGGCCGACCTCCTGGCCCACGGCCAGGTCCTCGAACGCGGGGGCCATCAGGCGTCCTCTCCGCGGACCGCGAGGGTGGACGTCACGGTCGCCACCGGCTCGCCGTCCTCCGCGCTGATCACGGCGCGGGTCGTCACCATCGACAGACCGGCGCGCTCGGTGACCGCGTCCACGTGCAGCACGGTGACCAGGCGGTCGCCGGCGTGGATCGGGCGGTGGTGGATGAACCGCTCGTCGGCGTGCACGACCCGCGTGAAGTCGATCCGGGCGTCCGGGTCGGCGATGAGCTGGGCCTCGGCGCGCTGCGCCACGACGACGGCGAACGTCGGCGGCGCGATCACGTCGGGGTACCCGAGTGCTCGCGCCGCGTCGACGTCGGTGTGGGCCGGGTGCGTCGCCCCGACCGCCTCCGCGAACTCGCGGAGCTTCTCGCGGCCGACCTCGTACGCCTCGTTCGGCGGGTACGCGCGTCCGGCGTACTCAGGGTTGACGGCCACGGGCTGCCCTCAGGGTCAGCGGGTCTCGCGGTGCAGCGTGTGACGGCCGTCGCGCGGGCAGAACTTCTTCATCTCGAGCCGGTCGGGGTCGTTCCGACGGTTCTTCTTCGTGATGTAGTTCCGCTCCTTGCACTCCGTGCAGGCGAGCGTGATCTTCGGACGGACGTCCGCGCTCTTGCTGGCCATGGTCTTGCCACCTCTCGCGCCCGAAGCGCTTGATCTTCGTCGTCGAGCGCCGGCGGACGCTCTGGATTCGGTGCTGGTAGCGGGGGCGGGGTTCGAACCCGCGACCTCACGATTATGAGTCGTGCGCTCTCACCAACTGAGCTACCCCGCCTCGGGTGCACCACCGCCCAGGAGCGATCCTGGCCTGCGACACACCACAGAGCCCCGAACGGGATTCGAACCCGTGACCTCTTCCTTACCAAGGAAGTGCTCTACCACTGAGCTATCGGGGCAGCGCGGACCAGGCTACACGGTGCCCAGGGCGGGTGCGAAATCGGCCCCCGCACCCGCGCGAACGCCCCCGCACGCACGC
>JAEWGQ010000015.1 GCA_023388235.1 Actinomycetes bacterium
CGCGCGGCGGGGGTGCCCGTCGTCGACGTCCCGGGCGGGGACCCGCGGGCGACGTCCGCCTCGGTGCAGGCCCTCACCGGCGTGACGCAGGTGGTCGCGCTCGGCGCGGCCTTCGGCGAGCCCGAGCGGCTGGCCGCCCGCGTGGCGACCGCCGCGACCGGCGTCGAGCTGCCGGGTGGCGGGCAGCTCGTCTTCCCCGCCGGCGCGCCGGGCAAGCGGTACGTCGCGCTGTACGGGACGCCGGGCACCCCGGCGCTCGGCGTGCTGGGGGAGCAGGACGTGCCCGCGACCATCGCCCGCGCGCAGCAGACCGCGGCGCCCTACCAGGACCTCACGGCGGACACCGTCGTGCCGACGCTCGAGATCATCGCGACCATCGCGTCCTCGGGGCCGGAGGCCGACGGGTCGTACTCGCGCGCCCGGGGCGTCGAGGAGCTGCGGCCGCTGGTCGAGGCGGCGCAGGCTGCGGGCCAGGCCGTCGTCATCGACCTGCAGCCGGGGCGCACGGACTTCGTCACCCAGGCGCAGCAGTACGCCGAGCTGCTGGCGTACCCGCACGTCGGGCTCGCCCTCGACCCCGAGTGGCGGCTCGCGCCCGACCAGGTGCACCTGCGCCAGATCGGCTCGGTGGGCGTCGACGAGGTCAACGCGACCGCCGACTGGCTCGCGGCGTTCACGCGGGAGCGGCAGCTGCCGCAGAAGATGTTCCTGCTGCACCAGTTCTCGCTGCGCATGATCACCGAGCGCGAGCGCCTGGACACGAGCCACGACGAGCTCGCCGTGATGATCCACGCCGACGGGCAGGGCTCGCAGCCGGCCAAGGCCGGGACGTGGGCGGCGCTGCACCAGGGTGCCCCGCCGGTGCACTGGGGCTGGAAGAACTTCTACGACGAGGACCAGCCGATGCTGGACCCCGCCCAGACCTACGCGGTGCAGCCCACGCCGGACCTGGTGACGTACCAGTAGCGCCTCAGGCGACGGCGGCGTCCGCCGCGGCGGACCGCTCGTACACCCGCTGGTGGCCGCTGATCTCCGCGAGCCGGAACGGGCTGCGGGTGGTCGCCTCGATGCGGTGCTCCCCGCCGTCGACCGGGTTCACCGGCGCCACGACGTCGAGGTACTCGGCGTGCGTGACCCGCTGCCGGTCGTCCAGCAGCCGGCGGTGCGCGGCGGCGCGCAGGTGCCGCCGGTACCCGGGCTGCACGACGCCGGTGAAGAACTCGCCCACGGACCCGGACCCGTACGAGAAGAACCCGATCCGCGACCCGCCCAGGTCGGTGGTCGCGTGGTCCAGCAGCGACGCCAGCCCGATGTACATCGACGCGGTGTAGGAGTTCCCGATCTCGCGGTTGTACCGCAGCGTGTCGGCGATCTGGGCGTCCATCACCTCGGCGTCCCGCGGCGCGCCGGCCAGGCGGGTCAGGTGGGCGTGCGCCTTGACGGCCATCTTCGTGAACGGCTGGTGGTACACGAACGCGTCGAGGTCCTCGAACGCCGGGCCGCCCTGCGCCTGCAGGTCCTGCCACGCGCCCGTGAGGGAGTCGGTGTACGCCCGCAGCGACAGCCGGCCGTCCACCACGGCGGTCGTGCGGTAGTTCGGCCGCCAGAAGTCCATGACGTCCGTGGTGTGCAGGCCGGAGACCGGGTCGATCGCCACGAGGCGCGGGTCCGCGGTCACGAGCATGGCGACGGCGCCGCAGCCCTGCGTCGGCTCGCCGGACGACCCGACGTCGTACCGCGCCACGTCCGAGCAGATGACCAGCACCCGCTGCTCGGGGTTCCGGGCGACGAGCGCCAGGGCCATCTGCAGCGCGGACGTGCCGGCGTAGCAGGCCTGCTTCAGCTCGACGACGCGGCTGGCGGCCGGCAGCCCGAGCAGCCGGTGCACGTACACCCCGGCCGACTTGGACTGGTCGATGCCGGACTCGGTGGCGAGCAGCACGGTGCGGACCGAGGCCAGCTCGTCGTCCGACAGCGACTCGACCAGCGGCAGCGCCGCCGCGGCCGCGAGCGTCACGACGTCCTCGTCGGGCGCGCACACGCTCATGCGGTCCTGGCCGAGCCCGACCGTGTACTTCGCGACGTCGACGCCGTGCACCGGTGCGAGGTCTGCCAGGTCGAGGTACCGGTCCGCGGTGGCGAACGCCAGGTCGTCGATGCCGAGCTGCATGTCGGTGGGGGATCCTCTCCGGCAGGTGCGTCGTCCGCGGGACCGACCCGGGGCGGGGGCCCCGGGCGCGGCGTGCCGGCACCGGCACCCGCGCGGGGCCCGGACGACTGTAGCCCCGCGCGCTCACCCCGACCAACGAGGGGTGACGACTCTTCACGCCGCCCTCACGCAACGCTGACGGGGCCCCGCGTCATCCCGTTCGTGAACGCGATCACACCCGCGGGCCGGCGCCCGCTGGTCCGCGGGTCGGGCGGGCGCGGGCCCCAAAGGTCAGGCGGGCGCGGGCCCCGGGGTCAGGCGGGCGCGGACGCCCCGCGCTCCAGGCGCAGGTGCGCCGCCATCAGCTCGCCGGGGTTGGTCTGCGCGGCCATCAGCGACAGCTCCCCGCACAGCACGGTCGCGGCGCACAGCACCGCCAGCCGCCGCGCGTTCGCGCCGGGCTCGCGGTCCTCGCGGCAGCCGAGGCGGGCCAGGTTCTCCTCCACGAAGTCCAGCCCCTTGCCGTTGCCGACCGTCCCGACGACGAGGTTCGGCAGCGTGCACGAGAAGTACAGGTCCTCGCCGCGCACCTCCGCGTGCGTCAGGCCCTGCGAGCCCTCGACGATGTTCGCCGCGTCCTGCCCGGTGGCCAGGTAGAACGCCAGCAGCATGTTCGCGTAGTGCGCGTTCGCCGACCGCAGCCCGCCGGCCAGCATCGTGCCGATGAGGTTCTTGCGGATGTTCAGCTGCACCACCGCCTCGGGCGTGGTGTGCAGGAACCGCTCGACCACCCGCCGCGGGATGGTGATCTCCGTGACGACGTTCTTGCCGCGGCCGAGGATGCCGTTCACGGCGGTGGCCTTCTTGTCGGAGCAGTAGTTGCCCGAGATCGAGCCGTACCGCACCCCGGGCACCGCGCCGAGCACGTGGTCCAGCAGCTTCTCCGCCGCGTTCGTCACCATGTTGTGGCCGGACGCGTCGCCCGTGCTCAGCTCGAACCGCACGAACAGCAGGTTCCCCGCGATCTGCGTGTGCAGGTCCAGCAGCCGCGCGAACCGGCTGGTGCCGGCGACGACCGCCTCGAGGTCCGCCCGGTGCGCCGCCAGCCACTGCACCGCCGCCAGCGCCACCCCGGCGTCGTCCGCCTCGAGCAGCACCGACCGGGACATCCGCTCGTCCACCAGCGTCGCCCGGATGCCGCCCTCGACCATCGTCGAGATCCGCGCCCCGCGCCGGACGCTCGGCCACAGCGGCGACTCGTACGTGGCGAGCGGCACCTCGGTCTCGCCCGTCATGACGTTGCCGCTGATCCGCAGCGGGCCGACCCAGCGCAGCGGGACGGGCGCGGACGCGTCGGCGGCGGCGGACATGGGGACCTCCGGGGTCGGGGTGCAGGGGACGCCCGGGCGGGCGCGGCGCGCGGGAGGCGCACCCGCCAGCGTAGACGGCGCGCCCGGGCGGCCCGACGTACGGTGACCGCCATGACGCGACCTCTCCGCATCGGAGTCCAGATCCAGCCCCAGCACGCCGAGTACGCCCAGATCCGGGACGCGGTCCGCCGCGCCGAGGACCTCGGGGTGGACGTGGTGTTCAACTGGGAC
>JAEWGQ010000034.1 GCA_023388235.1 Actinomycetes bacterium
ACGCTGCCCCGTCCGGTGCGGCACCGGCGCCCGGCCCCGGAGCGCACGACGAGCCGGCCGCGCACGCCCAGTCCTCAGCGCACGCCCAGTCCGCGGCGCCGGGCGTGTCCACGGGGACTGCCATGCCCGCAGGGTCCGCAGGGTCCGCAGGGTCCGCAGGGTCCGCAGGGACCACCGTGCCCGCCGGGTCCACAGGGTCCACAGGGTCCGCAGGGTCCGCCGTGCCCGCGGGGCCCGGCGCCGCCGCGGCCGCCGACGCCGCACGTGCCCTGGACGCCGTCGAGCAGGCGGCACGCAGCCGCGACACCAGCGCGGTGCGGCTCGAACGGGACCGCCGCCACCAGCTGCAGGACGCCGTGCTGCACCCGTCCGACCGGCTGCGCTCCGTGCAGGTGCGGCACGCGCTGCGCACAGCGCTCGCGGTCCTGCTGATGCTGCTCGTCACGTCCCGGCTGGAGCGGGGCGACCCGCTGGTCTCCACGGTGCTGCTCGCGACGTTCAGCATCCTGCAGGCGAGCTGGCGTGACACGGCGGTCAAGGCGCGCAACAAGGTCGTGGGCGTGGCCGCGGGCTCGGTCACGGTCGCCGTGGTGCTGCTGGTCGTCCCGTCGCGGTACCTGACGCTCGTGGCCGTCGTCGCCCTGTGCCTGGGGCTCTGGTACATCGTGACCCGGCCCGCGTTCGGCAGCGCGTGCATGGTCGTCGTCAGCGTCGGGTTCAACTCGGTCACCCGGCACCTCGACCCCACCACGCTGCTGCTCCAGTACGTCGGCCTCACGCTCTGCGCGGTGGTCGTCGGCCTCGTCCTGGGGTTCTCCGTGATCCCGGGGTTCCGGCCCCCGGCGCTGCGACGGCGGATCGCGGACGCGACCGCGGCGACCGCGACCGCGCTGCGTGCCGCCGCGGACGGAGGCGACGCCCTGCGGCCGGCGGAGATCGCCCTGTTCCGGGACGCCGTGCGCCTGCAGGACGAGCTCGTCCCGGACCGCGAGCGGCTGGACGACCGGCAGCTGGCCGAGCTCGACGCGCTGCGCACGGGCCTGCGCGACCTGACGGCGCTCGCCGACGCCGCCGACCTCACCCCGGAGGAGGTGACGCGGGTCCTGCACGCGCTGGGCCCGGAGGACCCGGCGCTCGCGGACGGTCCGGGCACGGCGGGCGGTGGAGGTACGGCGGGCGGAGCCCCCGCGGCGGCCGTCGTGGCCGGCGGACCGAGCGCGGACGCCGTCGCGGCCGGCGGCACCGCGCCCGGCGACGCCGCAGCCGCGGACGGCACGGCGTCGGCGATCCTCCTCGACCTGGCCCAGCAAGTCGGAGACTCCGAGCGGTACCTGCTCCGGACCCTCCCCGCCGGCACCTGATCCCGGCGCGCCCCGCACACCGGCACCTGACCCTGCCGCTCCCCGCACGCCGGCACCTGACCCTGCCGCGCCCGCCCGCCGGCGCGACACCGGCGGCGTGCTGCCCGCCTCGCACGGCCCGGCCTGCCACGATGCCCGCATGATCCGGTTCCCCGCCCCGCTGCGCCCCGGCGACCGCATCGGCGTCACCTCGCCCTCCGCGGGCGTGCAGGACCACGAGGCCGCTCGCGTCGACGCCGCCGTGCGGTGGCTCCGGGACGCGGGCCACGACGTCGTCGTCGGCCGGGTGATGGACGGCGCCGGGATCACCGCGGGCCCGGCCGAGGACCGCGCCGCCGAGCTCACCGCGATGCTCTGCGACCCGACGATCCGCTGCGTCCTGCCGCCGTGGGGCGGCGAGACCGCGATCGACCTGGTCGACCTGCTCGACTGGGACGCGCTGGCGGCCGCCGACCCGACGTGGCTCGTGGGCTACTCCGACCTGTCGACCCTGCTCGTGCCGCTGACCACCCGGCTCGGCTGGGCGACCCTGCACGGGGACAACCTCGTCGAGACGCCGTACCCCGCGCCGGACGGGCTGCTCGGCTGGCGGACCCTGGCGTCCGGGCCGGGCCCGCACCGGCAGCGCGACTCCGGGGTGGTCGCCGCGTACCCGGACCCGGCGGCGCCGGCCACAGGGTGGACGACCGTGGGCAGCGGCCGGTGGGACCTGCACGGCGCGGAGCGGCTGGACGTCACCGGTCGCCTGATCGGCGGCTGCGTCGAGACCATGGGCCCGCTGGCGGGCACGCCCTACGGCGACGTGGCCGCGTTCGGCCGGGCGCACGCCGAGGACGGGCTGGTGGTGTACCTCGAGACGGCGGGCGCCGACGCCGCGACGGTGTGCCGCACGCTGCACGGGCTGCGGCTGGCGGGGTGGTTCACGCACGCGCGCGCCGTGCTCGTCGGACGGACGCACGCCCCGGACCACCCGCGCCTCAGCCAGCGCGAGGCGGTGCTGGACGCCCTGGGCAGGCTCGGGCTGCCGATCGTGTTCGACGTCGAGATCGGCCACGTCCCGCCGCACCTGCCGCTGGTCAACGGCGCGCTCGCCACCGTGGTCGTCGACGGGGACACCCGCGCGCTCGTCCAGCGGCTCGCCTGACGACCGGTCAGCGCGGCGCGGGTTCCGCCTCTGCGACCGTCGCGCGGCGGGCGGCCACGCGGCGCGCGTCCCACTCGGAGAACACCTGGCCCACGACCACGCACCCCATGGCCGCCGCCGCCCACCAGCTCCGGTCCAGCAGCGCCAGCACCGCGAGCACGAAGGCGACACCGCCGATGACGATCCTCGCTGTCCGCATCACCCCACCCTGGCAGACGCCGGCGCCGGGCGCCCCCGGACCGTGCGGGGAAATCCGGCGGCGTGCCCGCACCGGGCGGTGCTAGCGTCGGCGCGACCGAGCCGGACCGAGGGAGGTGGTACCCGTGACCGCAGGACAGCACCGGGCGCTCCCGGGTCGCGTCCGAGCCCGCCGCTGAGCGAGCCGGACGCCGGGAGCGCCACCTGAGCTCTCTCGAGAGGTGACTCCCGTGCACCAGATCCCCCGTACCTCCGCGTCCACCCCCGCTCCCGCGTCCGACCCCGACCCGTCCCGCCCGCGCCACGGCGAGCGCGCCCTCGTGCTCGGGGGCGGCGGGTCCACCGGCAACGCCTGGCTGATCGGCGTGCTCGCCGGTCTCCTGGAGGCCGGCGTGGACGTCACCGCACCCGATCTCGTCGTCGGCACTTCAGCCGGCGCCACCGCAGCCGCCCAGCTGACCGGCGCGCCGGTGCGCGACCTCCTCGCCGCCACGCAGGCGCCGGTCCCCCCGCGCGCCACGCCCACCGCG
>JAEWGQ010000155.1 GCA_023388235.1 Actinomycetes bacterium
CCCGCCGCCCCCTCCGGGGCAGGCGGGCGTCGTCGTCCCCGGCCCCGGGCGGACGCGCGTCCCGCCCGCTGCCGACACGGATCGGCGGCCGACAGGGTTCCGCTCCCGGCACGGCGCCGCTTCCGGCACGGCGCCGCTGCCGGCCCGCCCGTCAGGCGACGGTGTTCGCCTCGCGCCCGGGCGAGCGCAGGGTCGCCCGCAGGACCACCTCGGTGCCCCCGCCCTCGCGCGCGGACCACGCGATCGACCCGCGCAGCTCGTTGGTGACGAGCGTGGAGACGATCTGCGTGCCGAGGCCCGTCCCGGCACCGGCCTCGGCGGGGATGCCCGCGCCGTCGTCGGCGACGGTGACGACGAGGTCGTCCTCCAGCCGCTCGGCGGTGACCTCGACCGACCCGGACTCGCGGCCGGCGAGCCCGTGCTCCACGGCGTTGGTCACGAGCTCGGTGAGCACCAGCGCGAGCGCCGTGGCGTCCTCCGCCGACACCGGCCCGAACGTCCCGCGCACGACCGTCCGCACCGACGCGCCCGCCGACGCGACGTCGGCGGCGAGGCGCAGCGACCGCCCGACGAGCTCGTCGAACTGCACGGTCTCGTCGAGGGTCTGCGACAGCGTCTCGTGCACCAGGGCGATGGTGGCCACGCGCCGCATGGCCTCCTCCAGCGCGGCGCGCGCCTCCGGGACGTTCATCCGGCGGGCCTGCAGGCGCAGCAGCGCGGCCACCGTCTGCAGGTTGTTCTTCACGCGGTGGTGGATCTCGCGGATCGTCGCGTCCTTGGTGATGAGCTCCCGCTCGCGCCGCCGGAGCTCGGACACGTCCCGGCACAGCACGACGGCGCCGATCCGCTCCCCCTCCTCGGTGAGCGGCACGGCGCGCAGCGACAGCGCGACGCCGTGCGCCTCGATGTCGGTGCGCCACGGCGCCCGGCCCATGAGCACGAGCGGCATCGACTCGTCGACGGTGGAGCGCTGCTCCACGAGGTCCGCGACCACCTCGACCAGGGACCGGCCGACGAGGTCGTCCATCGCGCCGAGGCGGTGGAAGCAGGACAGCGCGTTGGGGCTGGCGTACAGCACCTCGCCCTCGGAGTTCAGGCGCACCAGGCCGTCGCCGACGCGCGGGGCGCCGCGGCGCGGCCCGGTGGCGGCGTTCGGCAGCGGGAACTCCCCGCGCGCGATCATGCCCATGAGGTCGTCGGCGGCCTCGACGTAGTTCAGCTCGAGCCGGCTGGGGGTGCGGGCGCCGCCGAGGTTGGTCTGCCGGGCGATTACGGCGATGGCCCGGCCGTCGCGCACGACGGGCACGGCCTCCTCGCGGACGGCGTACGAGCCGAACCAGCGGGGCTCGCGCGAACGCTGCGCGCGCACCTCGGTGAGCGAGCGCTCGAGCTGCGGGCGCTGGCCGTCGGGGGCGCGCGAGCCCACGACGTCGTCGTAGTGCACCGTCGCGCCCGTGCTGGGCCGGCACTGGGCGATCGCGACGAAGTCGCCGTCCTCCGTGGGCAGCCACAGCACGAGGTCCGCGAACGCCAGGTCGGAGATGACCTGCCAGTCCCCCACCAGCAGGTGCAGCCACTCGAGGTCCGCGGCGTCGAGGTGGGCGTGGCGCTGCGCGAGCTCGCTCAGGGTGGACACGGCTCCAGCGTAGGTGCTCCGCCCGGCGGTTCTCGTGCCGCGACCACGCACCGGGCGGGATACTGTCGGTCGGACCCGCGCCCCGCGCACCAGCCGCGCCCAGGAAGGACCCGAACGCCGTGCACCTGCAGGTCACCCTCTCCGTCCCCACGGACGCCCGGAGCGCCGGCACCATGCTCGCCGACCCGGTCTACGTGCGCGCCAAGATCCGCGCGAGCGGTGCCGAGGACCTCCAGGTCGACGTGACCCCCGGCGAGGACGGGGCGTTCACGGTGACCACGCGCCGGGCGCTGCCGACCGACCAGATCCCGGCGAACGTGCGGGCGTTCGTCGGCTCGAGCCTCGAGGTCCGGCAGGTCGAGGCGTGGGAGCCGGCGGCCGCCGACGGCACCCGGCGCGGCACCGTCGCGGTCGAGATCGCGGGCGCCCCGGTGCGCCTGACGGGCACCGTCGCGCTGGCCGGGACGGGTGCCGCGTCGACCCTCACGTACGACGGCGAGCTCAAGGCGAACGTGCCCCTGTTCGGCGGCGCGGTGGAGCAGGCGGCGGCCGGTGCGGTGCGCGGCGCGCTGCAGGCCGAGGAGGCCGTCGCGCGCGAGTGGGTCGCCGGCGCCGGCCAGGCGTAACGATTCCGTAACGCGCTCCGAGTGCACAGCGCTCTGACCTGCACGAACGTCGCCGTGGGACCGCTTCCACACCCGATCGGACGCGTCGCGGCTTGACACCCTTCCACACGGCGGACGAGAGTGCCGACAGGTCGTGAGAGCGCTCCCGCAAGGCGGTTTGGGAACGCTCTCACCCCGGACGCCGACAACGGCGTCCTCGCTGCGACGGCGAAGTCGCCGTCCGACTGACGAGGGAGTCACAGTGCGCATCAGCACGCGCAAGACCTGGATGGCCGTGGCCGGAGCGACGGGCGTGGCCCTGCTCGCGACGGCGTGCGGCGGGGGCTCGTCCGACGACGAGACCGCCGGCGGCGGCGACGAGGGTGGCCAGATCACGCTGACCATCTCGACGTTCAACCAGTTCGGCTACGAGGACCTCCTGGACGAGTACATGGAGGCCCACCCGGACATCAAGATCGAGCACAACAAGTTCGCCAAGTCGGACGACGCCAAGGAGCAGTTCCAGACCGCGCTCGGCGCCGGCTCGGGCCTCGCGGACGTCGTGGCCGCCGAGGTCGACTGGATGCCGCAGATCATGCAGTACTCGGACCAGTTCACCGACCTGACCAGCGACAACGTCGAGGGCCGCTGGAACCAGTGGACCCTGGACCAGGCCACCGACGCCGACGGCCGCCTGCTCGGCTACCCGACGGACATCGGCCCCGAGGCCATCGCGTACCGCTCGGACCTGTTCGCCGCGGCCGGCCTGCCGACGGACCGCGAGGCCGTCGCTGAGCTCTTCGGCGGCGCCGACGCCACCTGGGACGACTTCTTCGCGGTCGGCGACCAGTTCATCGCCGCCGGCACCGGCCCGAAGTTCTTCGACTCGGCCGACGCCATCGCGCAGGGCATGATCAACCAGATCGAGGCCCCGTTCGAGGACCCGAAGACCGGTGACATCACCGCGCTCGACAACCCGGAGATCCGGGAGATGTACGACACGATCCTCTCGCACGAGGACCAGTCCGCCGGCCTCAAGCAGTGGGAGGAGGACTGGACCAACGCGTTCCAGAACAACGGCTTCGCGGTGGCGCTCGCCCCGGCGTGGTTCCTCGGCAACATCGAGGGCAACGCGGCCGGCGTCGAGGGCTGGGACATCGCCAACGTCTTCCCCGGCGGCGGCGGCAACTGGGGCGGCTCGTTCCTGACCGTCCCGGCCATGTCGAAGCACCAGAAGGAGGCCAAGGAGCTCGCCGACTGGCTGACCGCCCCGGAGCAGCAGCTCAAGGCGTTCGCCGTCAACGGCAACTTCCCGAGCCAGATCGAGGCGCAGAAGTCCGACGAGCTCCAGGGCATGACCCGCGAGTTCTTCAACGACGCCCCCACCGGCCAGATCTACACCGAGCGGGCCTCGGCCATCTCGACCCAGCCGTTCAAGGGTGAGAACTACTTCACCATCCGCACCGGCCTGTCCGACGCCTTCAACCGCGTCGACGTCGACAAGTCGCAGACGCCCGAGGAGTCCTGGAAGGGCTTCGAGGAGGCCGTCGCCGCGATCGGCTGACGCCACCGACCGGACCGCCGGGAGCTCCTCCTCCCGGCGGTCCGGTCCGCCCGGTGCGGCACACGCCCGCGCCCGCACCGTCCGACCCGCCCGCACGAAGGATCTCCATGGCCACCCAGACGGCGCCCCCGAGGGGCGCGGCACCGCGCAGCGACGACCGACCGCACCGCAAGATCGGCTTCCGGCAGACGCTGGGCCGGTGGGACGTGAAGGTCTCGCCCTACCTGTACATCTCGCCGTTCTTCCTGCTGTTCGCGGTCGTCGGCCTGTTCCCGCTGCTGTACACCGCGTGGGTCTCGCTGCACGAGTGGAGCCTCATCGGCGGCCAGGGCGAGTTCGTCGGCCTCGACAACTTCAGCTTCGTGCTCGGCCAGGCCTTCTTCTGGAAGGCCCTGCGCAACACCCTGAGCATCTTCCTGCTCTCGACCGTCCCCCAGGTCATCGCCGCCCTCGTGATCGCCGCGATGCTGGACGCGAACCTGCGGGCCAAGACCTTCTGGCGCATGGGCGTCCTGCTGCCCTACGTGGTGGCCCCGGTCGCCGTCGGCCTCGTCTTCTCCAAGATGTTCGCGGACGGCTCCGGCATGATCAACACGGTGCTCGGCTACGTCGGCGTCGACCCCATCGGCTGGCACAAGGACGCGTTCGCGTCGCACATCGCCATCGCCTCGATGGTCAACTTCCGCTGGACCGGCTACAACGCCCTCATCCTGCTGGCCGCCATGCAGGCCATCCCGCGCGACCTGTACGAGGCCGCCACGATCGACGGCGCCAGCCGGCTGCGCCAGTTCTTCTCCATCACGGTGCCGATGGTGCGCCCGACGATGATCTTCGTCATCCTCACCTCCACCATCGGGGGCCTGCAGATCTTCGACGAGCCCCGCATGTACGACCAGACGGGCCTCGGCGGCTCGAACGGCCAGTGGAAGACCGTCACCCTCTACCTGTACGAGCTCGGCTGGAACAAGCAGCAGCTCGGCCGGGCAGCCGCGGTCGCCTGGCTCCTGTTCCTGGTGATCATCGTGTTCGCCCTGCTCAACAACTGGCTGACACGCAAGATCTCGTCCGCCGACGACATGAGCCGGTCCGCGAAGGCCGCCCGCAAGGTGAGCCGCAAGAACGCGCGCGCGCTCGCGCAGTCCATGAAGCGGACGTCCGACGCCGCGGTCACGGCCGCCGCCCCGACCGAGGTGAAGCCCCGATGAGCACCCCCTCCATCCCCGTCATCGAGCAGACCGCCGGCAAGGGCGCCGCCCGCGCCGCGCGCCGGGGCCTCGGCCGCAAGCGCTCCGGAGGCCACGGCGGCGGCGCCGACCGCCGGCCCGGGTGGGTGACGTACACGATCCTGTCCGTCTTCATCCTGATCTCGGCGTACCCGCTGTACTTCACGTTCCTGCTGTCGTCCTCGACGTCCGCCGAGGTCGCGCAGAACCCGGTGCCGTCGCTCATCCCGGGCGGCGAGTTCCTCTCGAACCTGCAGCGGGTGTTCGACGCCGACATCGACCTGGTGCGCGCCACCGGCAACTCGCTGATCGTCGCGCTGCTCACCAGCGCGTCCGTCGTGTTCTTCTCGACGCTCGCCGGCTACTCGTTCTCCAAGCTCCGGTTCCGCGGCCGCGGCCCGCTGCTCGTCTTCGTCATCGCGACGATGGCGGTCCCGACCCAGCTCGGCGTCGTCCCGCTGTACATCGTCATGCGGCAGCTGCACCTCACCGGCAACCTGCTCGCCGTGATCCTGCCGGCGCTCGTCACCGCGTTCGGCGTGTTCTGGATGACCCAGTACCTCGACTCCGCGCTGCCCTACGAGCTCATCGAGGCCGCCCGCGTCGACGGCGCGTCGATGTTCCGGACCTTCTGGTCCGTCGCCCTCCCGGCGGCACGGCCCGCCGCGGCGATGCTCGCGCTGTTCACCTTCATCACGTCGTGGACGAACTTCTTCTGGCCGTCCATCGTGCTCGGCACCCAGAACCCCACGCTCCCGGTGGCGCTCAAGCTGCTGCAGGCCGGGTTCTTCCAGGACATGCCGCTGATCATGTCCGGCGTCGTGCTCTCCATCATCCCGCTGCTGGTGCTGTTCCTCGTCGCGGGGCGCCAGCTCGTCGCCGGCATCATGGCCGGCGCCGTCAAGGGCTGACGCTACGCTTCCGCGCGGGGGCCCCGGACGGGGTCCCCGCGCAGGGGGGCGCGCCCACGGCCGGTGCCGCACCGGTCATCCGTCGTCAAGGCAAGGGGGCGATCCATCGTGGTCGACCAGACAGCCCCGCTCCTCGCCCCTGCGCCCACGTTGGAGCAGGTGGCCGAGCGGGCCGGCGTCTCGCGGTCCACCGCGTCGCGCGCCATCAACGGGGGCCTGCGGGTCTCCCCCGAGGCCATGGAGTCCGTCGCCGCCGCGGTGGCCGACCTCGGGTACACGCCCAACCGCGCGGCCCGCTCGCTCGTCACCCGGCGCACCGACTCCGTCGCGCTCGTCGTCCCCGAGCCGGACGAGCGCGTGCTGTCCGACCCGTTCTTCGCCGGCGTCCTCAACGGCGTGTCCTCCGCGCTCGCCGACTCGGACCTGCAGCTCCTGCTGATCATCGCCCGCCCCGGGGACTCGGACCGCACCGTCCGGTACCTGCGCGCCGGCCACGTCGACGGCGCGATCGTCGTGTCCCACCACCGGGACGACTCCATCGACCGCGCCCTGCGGGACTCCCACCTGCCGAGCGTCTTCATCGGCCGGCCGCTCACCGCCCGCGACTCGGCGTTCGTCGACACCGACAACGTCCGCGGCGGGCGCATCGCCGCGGAGCACCTGATCGGGCTCGGCCGGCGCCGCATCGCCACCATCACCGGCCCCGCCGACATGTCCGCCGGCATCGACCGGCTCGCCGGCTGGCGCGCCGCGCTCACCGACGCCGGCCTGCGCGACGACGCCGTCGTGCACGGCGACTTCACCATCGAGGGCGGCGCCGCCTGCGCCCGGGAGCTCCTGCGCCGGCACCCCGACGTGGACGCGGTGTTCATCGCCTCGGACCTCATGGCCGCCGGCGCCCTGCCCGTGCTCGCCGAGCTGGGCCGGGACGTCCCCGGTGACGTCGCCGTCGTCGGGTACGACAACTCCGCGCTCGCGTCCACCACGAAGCCGAACCTCACGACGGTGATCCAGCCGGTCATCGCCATGGCCCGCGCGGCCGGCGAGGAGCTCGTCGCGCAGCTGCACGGGCGCTCCGCCCGCACCGAGCCCCTGATCTTCGCCCCCGACCTGGTCATCCGCGGCACCGCCTGACTCGACCCCACCCGCCCGGCGCCCGGCGCGACCGGTCGGCGTCCGGCGCGACCGGTCGGCGTCCGCCGCCCGGACGTCGGCCCCCTTCCCGTTCCCTCCGCCCCGTTCGGAGGCTCCGACGGGCGGCGGAGGTGTCCGCGTGCCATCGGAGACCTCCACAGACCACCTCGATCCCCCGTCGGAGCCTCCGACGAGCACGCGCGGGGCGCGGGGTGCGGGGTGCGGGGCGCGGGGTGCGTCCGCATGGGTGCGCGGGGGTCCGCGTGTGCGCGGGAAGCGCGCTCGTTCCCCGAGCGCGCGGAGCCGGCGGGGGCTGGAGCACGCTCGTGCGCGGGCGTGCTGGAACGGGCTCGTACATGAGGCGCACTCCGGCGCATGGGCGTGCTCGGGACCACCGTTGGGAGGCTCCGACGGGCGGCGGAGGTGTCCGCGTGCCATCGGAGACCTCCACAGACCACCTCGACCCCCCGTCGGAGTCTCCGACGGTCACGCGCTGGGCGCGAGGGGTGCGCCGTCGGGTGCGTGCCCGCGCCGGCGAGCGCCGGAGTGCGCTCCCACTCGCGGGGCACGGGCCGAATGCGCTCGTGCGGGCGGGACGCACGGCGCGTGCTCGTGCAGGCGGGACGCGCGGAGCGTGGTCGTGCAGGCGGGACGCACGGAGCGTGCTCGTGTGGGCGGACGCACGGAGCACGTGCGCGGGCATGCTCGTGCACAGGCGGTGCGCGCGGGCGGCTGGGCGTGCTCGGGGCCACCGTTGGGAGACTCCGACGGGCGGCGGAGGGGTGCGCGCGCCGTCGGAGGTGCCCACAGACCACCTCGATCCCCCGTCGGAGTCTCCGACGGGGAACCGCTGGCACGCGCGGGGGTACGCGGGGCGGGCGGGGTCAGCGGGTGGGGTCGATGTGGCCGAAGCGGTGGCGGGTGCGGCTGACGGCCTGCTCGCGGACGACGGTCAGGAGCTCACGGCGGGCGCTCGCGACGACCGGGGCGTCCAGGATCGTGACCTCCCCCGTGCGCCGGACCGCCGCCGCGCGCACGCCGGGGGCGGTGCCGACGACGCGCACCCGCCCGGTGACACCACCGGCGGCGACCCGGGCGGCGAAGGCCTCGTCGGTCTCGGCGTCC
>JAEWGQ010000234.1 GCA_023388235.1 Actinomycetes bacterium
GTCAACGCCTCCCGGTAGCGGCTCGCCCACGCGTCGGCCGCGGCGTCACCGGCGAGGGCGACGGCGACGTCCCCGATGACGCCGGCGGCCCCGAGCCCCTGGCCGAGCGGGATGCCCAGCACGTCGCCCATCCCCCGCACCTGCTCGTCGTGCCGGGCGGCTGCCCCGGCCTCCACCTGGAACCGCGACCGGTCGACCACCCCGAGCAGCTCGGCGTACCGCTCGGCGTGCTGGAACGCCGTCAGCTCGCTGCTCCCCACGCTCTGCATGAGCCGCAGCTGCAGGCGCGCCACCTCCTCCCGCAGCCGCGCGGAGGCCGGACCGTCCTCCGCGACGTACCCGAGCATCTCCCGCAGCCACCCCAGGCCGATCCACGAGGCCCAGCCGTGACCGTCCGCGCCGAGCCAGACCACGCGCACCCGGTCGGAGAACGCCTCTTCGAGCGCCCTCTCGCGCTGCAGCACGAGCTCCAGCCACAGCGGCAGCTGGGCCGCCAGCACCCCGGCCAGCGCCGCCGACGCCTCGGCACCGAGCCCGGCGACCGGCCGGTGACCGCTCCGGAACCAGGCGCGGGCGATCCCCTCGTTGACCTTCGCCAGACGTCGCGCGAGCACCGGATCCACCCCGGCCCCGAGCAGCGCACCCGGCACGCCCTGCAGGGACTCCCAGACGCCGAGCGGGGCGCCGTACCCTGCCCCGGCGGTCCAGTCCCGGTCCCTGAACCAGTACGTGACGCGGTCCTCTCCCGCCGTGCCGGCGCCGAACCAGTCCAGCACCGCCCGCGGGGAGGCCGCGAGCTGCCGGAACACCGACGCCGCCGGGTCCACGACGGAGAAGGGGGACGGCGGGGGCAGGGGGACGAGCAGGTCGCGGGCCATCGGCCCGACGCCGCCGGCGCCGGGGTCGACCTGCCACACGTAGACCCCGCCGAGCTCCAGCTCGCGCGCCTCCAGCTGCTCCGCCGTCGCGCGAGCCAGCGCCGGTGCCACGGGAGCGTGCTCCGGGTCGCCGAACAGGTACCCGACGACCAGGGCGGCGTGCGGTCCCGTGAGCAGCTCCTCGGCGAACACCTCGGCGGCACCCGGCCCCCAGGCCTGCGACGCCACCGCGAGGGCCCCGCGCAGCGCCTGCTGCGCGGCCGTCACGGCGGTCGCCTCGCCCGGTGCGGTCAGCGCGCGCGCGTCGAGCGCCTGGAGCACCCCGGCGAGCCGGTCGCCGCCGAGCTGGTCCAGGGCGGACCCGAGCACACCGGGCGAGTCCGCCCACTGCTCGAGGATCTCGACCAGGGCGGCGAGGTCGGCGCCGTCCCGCGCGGCCTCGTCCACGGCAGCGGCGACGGCGTCGCCCAGCGCGGCGAGGTCGATCTGCTCCGGCCGGACGATCCCGGCGCTCCCCGCGAGCCGGCCGAGCTCGGCCCACTCCCCCACGTCCAGGGGCACGAGCGCCGACAGCAGCGCGCTGTCGGCGAGCCGGCGGCGCGCTGCCAGGTCGTCGAGCTGTCGCTGGGCCGACGCGATGTCCCGCTGCGCCCGAGCGACGCGCGTCGCGGGTGCCGCCGGCCGGGGGCCGGTGGGAGGGGTGAGGACGTCGGCGACGGGGGGCAGCGTGAGCTGGGCGTGCCGCGCTGCCGCGAGCTCGTCCTCCGCGTCGGTCCGGTCCCGCAGGGCGGCCTGCCCCCGGGCCGCGATGTCCTCGACCTCGTCCGCGTACGCCACGAGCGCGCCGTGGTAGCCGTCGAGCGCGGCGGGCACCGGCCCGAGCTGCGCGCGCAGGTCGTCGCGCCGGGCGCACCAGACGTCCCGGGACCGGCCCGCCCAGACCGCGGGGTCGTCGGCGGCGGAGCCGTGGGCGGCCAGGGCCGCGCCGAGCTCGGCCACGCGGTCCGCGACGTACGCCACCGTGACGGCCGCCGTGCGGAGCATCTGCGTGTCCCCCGCACCGGGGACGTCGCCCGTCCACGCGGTCACGCCCGGTCCGCCTCGACCATCAGGTCCGCGGCGTCGACAGCACCCTGCCCGAGGCGCACCAGCACGACGCCGAGCCCCAGCAGGTGGTCGGACACGGCCGCCATGACGTCCTCGACGGCGTCGTCCACCGACGCGGCGCCGGATCGCGGCCGGTACCGCGTGGGCGGGTCCGGGACCTGCCGGCCCAGGTCGGCGACCGCGGCGCCGACCTGGCGCACCGCCGCGGGTTCCAGGGCGATCTCGGGCACGTGGCCTCCTCGCGTCGGCCGGGCGGTCCGTCCCGCCCGGCACCCTCACGGGAGGGTGCCACCGCGCGCCACCACCCAGTGACGACCGCGGGACAGCTGCACCACCTACCCGGTGCCCGCCCGCCGGGTCGCACGCGGGCCGGCCCCGGAACACCCGGAGCCCCCGGGGCGTTGGACCGGCATGCCGATCACCGGAGAGTACGAGCCCAGCACCGACAGCCGGACCCGGGAGCAGGTCGAGCTGTACGAGAGCTCGGGCGGCACGCAGGGGACCACGATGCGCGGGATGCCCGTCGTCGTCGTCACGATGCTCGGGGCGACGTCGGGGAAGGTCCGCAAGATCCCCGTCATGCGCGTCGAGCACGACGGGGTGTACGCGGTCGTCGCCTCGCTCGGCGGCGCGCCGAAGCACCCCGTCTGGTACCACAACCTGCTGGCGCACCCGCACGCGGAGCTGCAGGACGGGCCGGTGCGCGCCGACTACACCGTGCGCGAGGTGCAGGGCGCGGAGCGGGACCTGTGGTGGGAGCGCGCCGTCGCGGCGTACCCCGACTACGCGGACTACCAGACGCGGACGTCCCGGGTGATCCCGGTGCTGGTGCTGGAGCCGGTCGCCGCCGAGGCCTGACCGCCCGCGCGCGGCGGCGGGTCAGCCCGCGAGGCGGCCGCGGGCGCGCCGCTCGGACGCCCGGGCGTACACCGCGAGCAGCTGCTGCGCGGTGGCGTCCCAGCCGTAGCGCTCGGCCACCCGCCGTGCGCCGGTCCGCCAGGGCCCGCGCGCGGCGGGGTCGGCCAGCGCCGACGCGAGCACGTCCGCCCACACCGCCGGGTCGTGCCCGCGCACCTGCCGGCCGGAGACGCCGTCGTGCACCACCGAGCGCAGCCCGCCGACGGCCGAGGCCACGACGGGGGTGCCCGCGGCCTGCGCCTCGACGGCCACCAGCCCGAACGACTCGGACCGCGAGGGCATCGCGACGAGGTCGGCGGCGGCGAACCACTGCGCGAGCTCGGGCCGCGTCACCGGCGGGCGGAACAGCACGTCGTCCGCCACTCCCTCGGCGACCGCGAGCGCCCGCAGCTCCCGCAGCGCGGTGGCGCGCCCGCTCGGCCCGCCCAGCACGACCAGCAGCGGCAGGGGGCGCCCGGTCGCGCGCAGCACGCCGAGGGCCCGCACCAGCACGTCCGGCGCCTTGAGCGGCTGCACCCGGCCGGCGAACAGCACGACGTCGCGGTCCGCCGGCAGGCCGAGCGCGCGGCGCAGCGCGTCCCGCTCGCCGTCGCGGGGGCGGAACGTGCGCAGGTCGACGCCGGGGGCGACGACGTGCACGCGCGCGGGGTCGGCGCCGTACATGCCGACGAGGTCCTGCGCCTCCTCCGTGGTGCTCGCGACGAGGGCGTCGGAGGCGGCGACCACCTGCTCCTCGCCGATGACGCGGGTGGCGGGCTCCGGGGTGTCGCCCGGCGCCAGCGCCGCGTTCTTCACCCGGGCCATCGTGTGCATGGTGTGCACCAGCGGCACGTCCCAGCGCTCGGCGGCGAGCCAGCCGACCTGGCCGGACAGCCAGTAGTGGGAGTGCACGACGTCGAACCAGCCGGCCGGCCGGGCGGCGCCGAGCCGCAGCACGCCGGCGGTCATCGCGCACAGCTGGCCGGGCAGGTCGTTCTTGTCCAGGCCGCCGTACGGCCCGGCGGGGACGTGGTGCACGAGCACCCGGCCGTCGCCGGCGTCGAGCGGCACCGTCTCGGGCAGCGCGGACGTCGTCGCCCGCGTGAAGATCTCCACCGCGGCGCCCCGCCGGGCCAGCGCGCGGGACAGCTCGGCGACGTAGACGTTCATCCCGCCCGCGTCGCCGGTGCCCGGCTGGTCCAGGGGCGAGGTGTGCACCGACAGCATGGCGATGCGCTGCTGCGGCACGGGATCTCCTGCGGACGGCGGACGGTGGACCGGGTCCATTGTCCGCCATCGCGGGGGGTCCGCGACGCGGGCGCCCGCCGGGCGGGCCGGGCGCTCAGGCCCGGGCGGCCCGGAAGTCGGCCTCGAGCTGCTCCAGCGACCGGTCGCGCGTCTCGGGCAGCACGTACCGCACGAACAGCCACGACAGCACGTTCAGCGCCGCGAACCCGAGGAACGTGCCGTTCACCCCGACCGCCTGCACCACCGACGGGAAGAACCCGGAGATCACGGCGTTCGACGTCCAGTTCCAGAACACGCACAGCCCGATCGCGAACCCGCGCACGCGCAGCGGGAACAGCTCGGCGAGCACGACCCAGCACACCAGGCCGACCGACGCCTGGTTGAACCCGACGAACAGCACGAGGAACACCGTCACGGCGACCGACCGCAGCGTGCCGTCGGGCAGCGCGGCGGAGCACAGGGCGATGAGCAGGTGGGACGCGATGATGCCGGTGAGCCCCGTCATGAGCAGGGTGCGCCGGGTGACGCGGTTGATGACGCGCAGGCCGATGAGCATGCCGAGCACCGAGAACACGCCGTTCAGCACGTTGGCGACGAGCGCCACGTCGCCGGAGAAGCCGGTCTGCCGCAGCAGCTGCGTGCCGTAGTACATGACGGCGTTGATGCCGCCGAGCTGGTTGACGACGGCCACGCCGACGCCGATGAGCACGAGGCGGCGCACCCACGGCAGCCGCAGCTCGGCCCAGCCGGACCGGCCGGCGGCCTCGGCCCGCTCCTGCGCGACGAGAGCGCGGACCTCGTCCAGCTCCGCGGCCGCGCGCTGCGGGTCGCGCACCTGCCGCAGCACCGCGAGCGCCTCGTCCTCGTGCCCGCGCCCCAGCAGCCAGCGCGGGGACTCCGGCATCCGCAGCATGCCGGCGAACAGCGCGACGGCGGGCAGGGCCTGCACCGCGAGCATGTACCGCCAGACCGCCGGGTGGTCCGACCAGACGGTGCCGATGACCGCGTTGACGACGAACGCGGCGAGCTGACCGACGACGATCGCGATCTCGTTGCGGCCGGTGATGGCCCCGCGGCGCTCGGTCGGCGCCAGCTCGGCGAGGTAGACGGGCACCGTGACGGACGCGCCGCCGACCGCCGCGCCGAGGAGCAGGCGCATCGGCACCATGACCTCGAACGAGGGCGCGACGACGCTGCCGAGCGCCCCGAGGAAGAACACGACGGCCAGCACGACGAGGGTGCGCCGGCGTCCGAGCCGGTCGGCGAGCCGGCCGCAGCCCAGGGCGCCGAGCGCCGCGCCGACGAGCAGGCTCGACGTGACGAGGCCCTCGGTCGCCGCGGTGAGCCCGAGGTCGGCGACCATCGGGTCCAGCGCGCCGTTGATGACGCCGGTGTCGTAGCCGAACAGCAGGCCGCCGAACGTCGCGACGACGGTGATGACGTCGAGGCGGCGCAGGTGCGGCCCGGGCTGCAGCGGGGGCAGCGCCCGGCCGGCCGCCGGTGCCTCGCTCACGCCGGCACGACGCAGGCCGGGGCGGGCAGGGACACGCGGGAGACCACGTCGGCGCCGCGGACGACCGTCAGGCTGCCGCCCTCCTGGTCGGCCACGACGGTCCAGCCGTCCACCACCGCGAAGTGCCGGGGCCACGCGCCGGGCAGCCGGACCTGGCCGGACGGCGCGAGGGTGCCGTCCGGCGCGGGGGCGAAGGTGGCCAGGACGTCCGCGCCGCGGGTGGCGACGAGCACGCGGTCCCCGAGCCGGTCGATGTGCGAGGGCAGCGGCCGCTCGCCGGGCCGGGAGCCGTCCTCGGCGGCGGGGACGTGCTGCACGACGTGCCCGGTGGCCCGGGCGGGGTCCCAGGCGAGCACGGCGACGGTGACGTCGAGCTCGCAGGCGACGTAGGCGACCCGGCCGTCCGCGGAGAACACCAGGTGCCGGGGGCCGGCGCCCGGCCGGAGCGTGGCGGCGACGCCGTCCTCGGTGAGGCGTCCCGTGCCGGGGTCGCGGCGGTAGCGGCGGATCTCGTCCGTGCCGAGGTCGGTGACCAGGACGTGCGCGCCGCCGGGCGCCAGGGCCACGAAGTGCGCGTGCGGGCCGTCCTGGCGGTCGGCGACCGGGCCGGAGCCGGCGTGCCCGAGGACCTGCACGGGCCCGTCGCCCCGCAGGCCGTCGGGGCCGCGCTCGACGACGGCCACCGTCCCGGAGGTGTAGTTCGCGACGTACGCCACGGGGCCGGCGAGCAGCACGTGGCAGGGGTCGGCGCCGCCGGACGGCACGGTCCCCGCGGGCGTCAGGGTCGCGCCGCCGTCGCCCGCGCCGGTGCGGAAGGCGGACAGGGTGCCCTCGGCGTCCTCCCCCACGGCGTACAGCAGGCCGGCGGCGCGGTCGACCGCGAGGAACGAGGGGGCGGGGGCCGTGGCGACCTGGACGGGCTCGCCGAGCCGGCCGGAGTCGGTCTCCAGCCCGACGCGCCAGATGCCCTCGCCGACGCCGGCGGGGGTGCCCGCGCCGGCCGGGGGGTAGGTGCCGATCCACAGGTCGCGCAGGTGCTCCGTCACGCGAGGACTGTACGCGGACGCCCCCGGCGCGCGCCGCCCGGACCGTCAGGCGGGCGCGTCGAGCCAGGCGGCGGGGTCGTCCGCCACGGCGCGCAGGACGACCACGGCCGCCCCGGTCATCGCCGCGTGGGCGCCCCCGGCGGCGACGGCGACCCGGGCGTCCTCCCACGCCGCGGCCAGCACCCGGGACCGGAGCTGCGCGACGACGGCGTCCGTCAGCCAGGGGGCCAGCGGGCCGTAGATCCCGCCGAGCACGATGGTCTCGACGTCCACGAGGTTGACGAAGTTCGCGAGCGCGACGCCCAGCGCCTGCCCGGCGGACCGCAGCGCCCGGGCGGCGCGCTCGTCCCCGGCGCCCGCGGCGCCGAGCAGCGCGTCCACGGGCTCGTCGACGTCCCGCCCGGCGGCGCGCAGCAGCGCGTCCTTGCCGGCGTACTGCTCCAGGCAGCCGCGCGCCCCGCAGGTGCAGCGCGGGCCCTGCTGGTCCACCACGGTGTGCCCGAGCTCGCCGCTCCAGCCGTGCCGTCCCGCGAACACCTCGCCGTCCAGCACGATCGCGGCACCGATGCCGACCTCGCCGGAGACGTAGAGGAACGACTGCCCCGCGGCGCCGGCGCGGGCCTCGGCGCGCGCGGCGAGGTTCGCCTCGTTGGCGAGGCGGACGGACAGGCCGTCGAGCGCGGGGTGCGCGGTGAGCAGCGCGACCACGTCGACGTCCCGCCACCCGAGGTTCGGGGCGAGCCGCAGGGGGCCGGTGACGCGGTCGACGAGGCCGGGCAGCGCCAGGCACATGCCCGCGAGGCGCGCCCCGGCGGGCAGGTCCGCGCGCACCTCCCCCACCAGGGCGGCCAGCAGCGCGAGGACGGCCGCGGGGTCGCTGTGCCGGTAGTCGCCGGCGGTGGTGCGGTGCGCGAGCACGGTGCCGGCGAGGTCGAGCGCGCGGACGCCGATGTAGTCGACGTTCACCTCCGCCCCCAGGCCGACGACGGTGCCGGCGGCGGGCACGAGCGGGACCGCGGGGCGCCCGGCGCGGGCGGTGGCCAGCGGGGGCAGCTCGGTCACGAGCCGGGCGCCGATCAGCAGGTCCACCAGGGCGGACACCGCGCCGCGGGTCAGCCCGGTGGCGGTGGCGAGGTCGGCGCCCCTGCGATGGGCAAATCGAGCCCACGTTTTATAT
>JAEWGQ010000276.1 GCA_023388235.1 Actinomycetes bacterium
GGACGCCAGGACGGTGCCGAGGGTGGCCTCCTCGTCCAGGCACGGCACCTGCACGACGACCTTCATGCCCTGCTCACACGCCCTCCCGCCACCGCGCACCGGCCGGTGCCGGGTCGTCGGTAGCCTAGCGATCGGGCCCGCGCGCAGCGCCGCTGCGCAGCCCCGCACGACGGAACCGGAGACCACATGGCACGCGCACTCATCACCGGCATCACCGGCCAGGACGGCCTGTACCTCGCCGAGCTGCTGCTCGGCAAGGGGTACGAGGTGTACGGGCTGGTGCGCGGGCAGAACAACCCGAAGGTCGCCCTGGTGCGGGACGCGGTGCCCGACGTGCACGTCCTGACCGGGGACCTCACGGACATGTCCAGCCTCATGGCCGCGCTGGCCGTCGCCCAGCCGGACGAGGTCTACAACCTCGGGGCGATCTCGTACGTCGCCTACTCGTGGCAGAACGCCCGCATCACCACGGACGTGACCGCGGCCGGCGTGCTGAACGTGCTCGAGGCGGTGCGCCTGCACGCGGGCGACGACCCGGGCCGCGTGCGGTTCTACCAGGCCTCGTCGTCGGAGATGTTCGGCAAGGTGCAGGAGGTCCCGCAGCGCGAGACGACGCTGCTGTGGCCCCGGTCGCCGTACGGCGTGGCCAAGGTCTTCGGGCACTACATGACGATCAACTACCGCGAGTCGTACGGGATGCACGCGTCGTCCGGCATCCTGTTCAACCACGAGTCGCCGCGCCGCGGGCCGGAGTTCGTGACCCGCAAGGTCTCGCAGGCCGTCGCCCGGATCGCCCTGGGCCTGCAGGACGAGCTGGTGCTCGGCAACCTCGACGCGCGCCGCGACTGGGGCTTCGCGGGCGACTACGTCGACGCCATGTGGCGGATGCTGCAGCAGGACGAGCCCGACGACTACGTGGTCGCCACCGGCGCGACGCACTCCATCCGGGAGCTGCTCGACGCCGCGTTCGGCCACGTCGGCATCGACGACTGGTCGCACCTGGTGCGCACCGACCCGCGCTTCGTCCGCCCGGCCGAGGTGGACCTGCTCGTGGGCGACGCGTCCAAGGCGCGCGAGCGCCTCGGGTGGCAGCCGACCGTCGACTTCCCCGGCCTGGTCGCGATGATGGTCGAGCACGACCTGGCCGAGCAGCGCAGGCTGGCCGCGTGACCGTCGCGCTCGTCACCGGGGCCACCGGCCAGGACGGCTCGTACCTGGTCGAGCGGCTGCTCGCCGAGGGTGCCGAGGTGCACGGCGTGGTGCGCCCCGGGGACGCGTTCGCGGCGGCCGGGTGGACCGCGCACGAGGTCGACCTGCGCGACCGGGCGGGCCTGCGCCGGCTCGTGGCCGCGCTCGGACCGGACGAGCTCTACAACCTCGGCGGACTGAGCTCGGTGGCGGCGTCCTGGGCGGAGCCCGAGGCGGCGGCGGAGCTGTCCGGCCTCGCGCCGCTGGCGCTGTTCGACGCGGCGCTGGCCGTCCAGGACGCCTCGGGCCGGGCGGTGCGGGTCGTGCAGGCGTCGTCGGCGGAGATCTTCGGCCACCCGGACCGCGTGCCGCAGGACGAGACCACGCCGGTGGCGCCGCGGAACCCGTACGGCGCCGCGAAGGCCCTCGCGCACCACCTGGCCGCCGTCTACCGCGAGCGCGGCCTGCACGTGGCCTCGTGCGTGCTGTTCAACCACGAGTCGCCCCGCCGGCCGGAGACGTTCGTGACGCGCAAGATCACGCGCGGCGCCGCGCGCATCGCGCTCGGGCTGGAGGACCGCCTGGTGCTCGGGAACCTCGCCGCCCGCCGCGACTGGGGCTGGGCCCCCGACTACGTCGACGCGATGGTGCGCGCCGCACGGCACCGGGAGGCGGCCGACTGGGTGGTGGCGACCGGCCGCGCGCACAGCGTCGAGGACTTCGTCCGCGCGGCGTTCGCGCACGCGGGCGTGGACGACTGGCAGCGGCACGTCGTGGTCGACCCGGGCCTGCTGCGCCCGGGCGACGCCCCCGAGCTGGTCGGGGACCCCGGGCGGGCCGAGCGGGAGCTCGGGTGGGTCCGCACCCACGACCTCGACGCCGTGGTGGGCGCCATGGTCGCGCACGACCTCGCCGCGCCGGCCTGAGGCCGCGGCGTCAGGGCACGTCGGCCTGGACGAGCCTGGCGCGCCCCTCGACCTGGATCTTCCCGTCGGCGGCGGGGACGAAGGCGGCCTCGCCCCGGCCCAGCTCGAGCGTCCCGCCCCCGGCGGCGCGCAGGGTCGCCCGGCCGTCGAGGCACAGCACGATCCGCGGTCCCCGCCCCGGCAGGGGGTGCACGGCCTCGTCGTCCACCCACGTCAGGGACAGCTCGAAGTCGTCCACGGGCGCGTAGTAGACCCGGGTCGCGCCGTGGAACCGCTCCGGGGCCACCCGGATCGGCGGGGCGGCGACGTAGTCGACGTTCCGCAGCAGCTCCTCCACGTCGACGTGCTTGGGGGTCAGCCCGGCGCGCAGCACGTTGTCCGACGAGGCCATGACCTCGATGCCGACCCCGCTCAGGTAGGCGTGCACGCCGCCGGCCGGGACGAACATGGCGTCCCCCGGGTGCAGCGTGACCGGGTTGAGCAGCAGCGACGTCACGATCCCGGGGTCGCCCGGGTACGCCTCGGCCAGGCGCACGACGGTCCGGTCCGCGCGCGGGGACGGCGAGCCGTCGGCCAGGCGGGCGGCGCAGGCGTCGACGACCTCCTGCACGGCCGCCGGCGACGGGCGGGTGCCCGGCTGGAGCAGCTGCGTGAACGCCGCCTGGATCCCGCGCGCGTCGGGCTGCACCGTGAGCAGGTCGCGGAGCTCCTTCGCCAGCGGCGCGGACAGGTCCTCCAGCAGCTCGGCGGCGCGGCGCGGTGCCCGGAAGCCGCAGACGGCCTCGAACCGCGTGAGGGCGTAGACCAGCTCGGGCTTGTGGTTCCGGTCGCGGTACGAGCGGTGCGGCGCGTCCACCGGGACGCCGGCCGCCTCCTCGCGGTCGAACCCGGCCCGCGCGGCCTCCAGGTGCGGGTGCACCTGGAGCGAGAGCGGCCGGTCCGCCGCGATCACCTTGAGCAGGTACGGCAGGGCGGGCCCGAACCGGGCGACGACGTCAGCGCCCAGAGCACCCGCGGGGTCCTGCGCGATCGCCTCGGCGAGCGTGGCCGGGTCGTCCGGCGCGGTGCCGTGCACCGGGGACGGGCCGGCGTGGTGCGCCCCGAACCAGGCCTCGGCGACCGGCTCGCCGGTCGCCGCGGTGCCGAGGAGCGTCGGGATCGCCGACGGCGACCCCCACGCGTAGTGCAGCTCGGCGCTCGAGATCCGGATCATGACGCTCCCCTCCGACGGAACCCGGACACCGTGGCACACCGGGGCGGCGAGGTCCAAGACAGCGACCCACCGGGAGGACGCGCGATGGGCCACACTGTATGACCATGCGAGGCATCATCCTGGCCGGCGGGTCCGGCACCCGACTCCACCCGATCACGCTGGGCGTGAGCAAGCAGCTCGTCCCCGTGTACGACAAGCCGATGATCTACTACCCGCTCTCGACGCTGATGCTGGCGGGGATCCGGGACGTGCTGATCATCACGACGCCCCACGACGCCGAGCAGTTCCAGCGCCTGCTGGGCGACGGCTCGCAGTTCGGGGTCTCGATCAGCTACGCCGTGCAGGCCGAGCCGAACGGCCTCGCGCAGGCGTTCGTGATCGGCGCCGACTTCGTCGGCGACGACTCCGCCGCGCTGGTCCTCGGCGACAACATCTTCTACGGCCCTGGCCTGGGCTCGCGCCTGCAGCGGTTCGCGGGGATCGACGGCGCCGCCATCTTCGCCTACCGCGTCGCGGACCCGACGGCCTACGGCGTGGTCGAGTTCGACGCCGCGGGCCGCGCCCTCTCGCTGGAGGAGAAGCCGGCGCAGCCCCGGTCGAGCTACGCCGTCCCCGGCCTGTACTTCTACGACAACGACGTCGTGGCGATCGCGCGCGACCTGCAGCCGTCCGCCCGTGGCGAGTACGAGATCACCGACGTGAACCGGACGTATCTGGAGCAGGGGCGCCTGCAGGTCGAGGTCCTCCCCCGCGGCACAGCCTGGCTGGACACCGGCACGTTCGACTCGCTGCTCGAGGCCAGCGACTACGTCCGCACGATCGAGCACCGGCAGGGGCTCAAGGTCGGCTCCCCGGAGGAGGTCGCCTGGCAACGCGGGTTCCTGACGGACGACGAGCTGCGCGACCGCGCCGAACGGCTGGTGAAGTCCGGCTACGGCTCCTACCTGCTGGGCCTGCTCGACGCCGAGCGCTGACCGCCGCCCGTCCGGCCCGCCGCCCTCACGCGGCGGGCCGGACCTGCGCCCGGTCCCACCGTTGGTTGACACCGGCGTGGCAGGACCAGAGCTGGAGCCCCGCCGCGCGCTGCGCGTCCGGGCCGGCGACGTCGAGGCAGCGGCCGGACTGGGGGTTGCGGAGCGTGCCGTCCGGACCCGGCAGCCAGCGCTGCGCTCCCGAGCCGTTGCACCCCCAGAGCTGGACGACGGACCCGTCAGCGACCTGACCGCCGCGGACGTCCAGGCAGCGGCCCGACGCCGGATTGACCACGCTCCCGTCGGGGCCCGCCACCCACCGCTGCGCCGCGGTGCCGTTGCACGTCCAGGTCTGCAGCGCGGTGCCGTCGGCGCCGGCGCCGCCCGGCACGTCCAGGCACCGGGACGACTGCGCGTTCACGGCCGGCGCACCGGCACCCTCGGGCCACGCCTGCGCAGGGCTGCCGTTGCAGGTCCAGAGCTGGACCGGGGTGCCGTCCGCCGCGGTCCCGCCGCGCACGTCGACGCACCGCCCGGACTGCGGGTTCACGTGCGTGTGCGCGCCCGTCGCGACCCACTGCTGCGCCGCGCTGCCGTTGCACCGCCACAGCTGCAGGCGCGTCCCGTCCGCGGTGCCGCCTCCGCTGACGTCCAGGCACTTGCCCAGCGCGGTCAGCATCCCGCCCGCGCTCGCCCACGCCTGCGCGGGCGAGCCGTTGCACGTCCAGAGCTGGACCGCGGCGCCGTCGGCGCTGCTGCCGCCGGCGACGTCGAGGCAGCGCCCCGACAGCCCCGCACGCGGGGAGGCCGGGCCCGCGCCGGCGTCCAGGAGCACCAGCTCGTCGACGTCCAGCAGGCCGGTGCCCTGGCCGGCGAAGACGAGGACCACGCGGTGCTCCCCGGCGGGGACGCCCGTCAGCGGGGCGGTGACTTCCTCGAACCGCTCCCAGCCGCCGGTCGGGCCGACGGAGACCCGCCCCAGGAGCGTCCCGCTGTGGGATCCGAGCCGGACCTCGACGGTGCCGCCCGGCCCGCCCGACACGACGCGGGCGCGCACGGCGGTGACGCCGGTGAGCCGGACGCCGTCGAACGCGGCCCAGTCGCCCGGGTCGGCCTCGCCCAGGGTCCAGCCGCCGCGCCCGGTCGCCTTGGGGTAGGGCCGGACACCGGAGAGCTCCGTCGCCTGCTCGGCCTGGACGGTGACGCCGGTGCCGCCGTCCCGGACGCGGAGTCCGCGGATCTCGACGCCCGGTCCGGTGTCGACCAGCCCCACCCGGCCGGCGACGGCCCGGGCGTCCTCGCCGACGTCGAGATCGGTCACCACGACGCCGTCGACCACCACCTGCATCCGGGTGCCGTCGACCCGCACCTCCGAGGTGCTCCAGGTGCCGGGGTCGCCGCCCGGGGACGGGCCCGTCGGCGCGTGCACCCGCCCGGTCCGCAGGTCCCGCACCTCGCCCGTGTCGAGCGCCACCTCGAGCCCGCTGGTGGCCGGGGCACCGCGGTCGATCCCCCACCGCAGGGCGGGGGCGGCGGCGCCGTCGGACCGCCAGCCGACCTTCACCGATCCGGAGCCGACGACGCGGTCAGCCACGAGGAGGACGCCCGGCCCCCCGCGGCTCGCGAGGGTCCCGTCCGTCGTGGTGAAGCCCCCGGACCCGGCCTGCCGCCACCCGTCCGGCCAGCCGTCCGTCAGCCGGTCGTACCCCTGCTCGGGGGCGCAGTCGGCGGGCACGGCACCGGTCGCGTACCGGATCCCGCCGAGCAGGTGGCGGCGGACGGCGGGGTCGGCGAAGCTCTCCGCCGTGTGGCCGAGCCCGGTGTAGAATGACCGGCCGGCGTCCACCGGCTGGCACCAGGCGATCGGGTGGTCGGCTCCCATCGCGCCGCCGGAGAAGCTGCCGTCGTCGAGCCGCAGCAGCACGTGCACGCCGGGTCGCGGGTTCGTGCGGAACGAGTACCACTCGTCCGTGCGCCGCCACTCGGAGCCGAGGTCCGCCGTGGCCGGGTGGACCCGGTCCTCGACCACCAGGCGCGCGGGCTGGACCGGGGGGTGCGACGCGAACCACGCGCCCACGAGACGACCGTAGAAGGGCCAGCCGTACTCGGTGTCCGCCGCAGCGTGCACGCCGACGAACCCCCCGCCGCCGCGGACGTACCCCTCGAGGGCCGCCTGCTCCGCCGGCCCGAGGACGTCGCCGGTGGTGTTGAGGAAGAGCACGGCCCCGACCCGAGCCAGGGTGCCGTCGGTGAACCGCGCGGGGTCCTCGGTGACCGTCACCCCGAACCCCTCGGCCGCCGCGAGCTCCTGGACCGCACGGACGCCCGCGTCGACCGAGTCGTGCCGGAAGCCGGCGGTCCGCGTGAACACCAGGACGTCCTCGGGACCGGCCGCGGCGACGGCCGTGGGCGGCGGCGGGGCGGCACCCGCCGGCACCGGCGAACCGCCCAGGGCGGCCCCGAGCGCGAGCACCGCCCCGGCCGCTGCTGCCGCCGCGGCGCTGCGGCGGGACGGACGGAGCACCCCGGTCCCCATCGACACCATGAGGCACGGTAACCGGCGCCGGGCGACGGCGCACGGACCCGCCGCGAGGCACCCGCCGGAGCCCAGGGCGGCGCCTCGCCGCGTGCTAATGTCGGGCGTCCGAACGACGCAGCCGTCCGTCGTCGCGGCGCGGACGCGGCCGGGGCGCCGGTACCCGCCCGAGGAGCCCCCTTCATGGCCGAAGCCACCCCTGTCCGTCGCCTCGGCGAGCGCACCGCGGAAGGGTGGGTCCAGCTGCGGACCAGCACCTCGCCCTACCGGGACGGGGCCGAGTCCGCCCTGTACGACCTCGTGCTCGCCACCGACGACCTCGCCTCCACGAGCACGACCCTGGTGGAGCGCGCCGACGGCTACGCCGAGCGGTACCACACCGAGCCCGCGCGGTCGAACGTGCTGCGCCCCCTGCGCTTCCCGGACGGCGCCCGGGTCCTGGAGGTCGGGGCGGGCTGCGGCGCCGTCACCCGGTACATCGGGGAGCAGGCTGCCCTGGTCGACGCCGTGGAGCCGGTCGCCGCGCGCGCCCGCGTGGCCCGCGCCCGCACCCGGGACCTGCCCGGCGTCGAAGTGTTCGTCGGCATGGTGGACGACGTGCCGCTCGAGCCGACGTACGACGTCGTGGTGGTCGTCGGCGTGCTGGAGTACGTGGGCGACGGGGGCACCGACCCCGAGCCGTACCGGACCTTCGTGTCGGCGCTCGTGGACCGCCTCGTGCCCGGCGGCACCCTGGTCGTGGCGATCGAGAACAAGCTCGGGGTGAAGTACCTCGCGGGCGCGGCCGAGGACCACACCGGCCGACCGTTCGACTCCCTCGAGTCCTACCCGTCCGGGACCCCGGCGCGCACGTTCTCCCGCCGCGAGCTCGTCGAGCTCTTCGAGGGCATCGGTGTCGAGGTCGAGACACGCGCCGTCTTCCCCGACTACAAGCTCACGCGCGCCGTCCTCGACACGGAGGTGCTCGACCGGCACGCGCCGCAGCTGACGCGCGAGGTGCCGCGCTTCCCGAGCGAGGAGCTGTTCGTCGAGCGCCCCCGGATCACCGACGAGGGCGCGCTGTGGCGCTCGCTCGTCGACGCCGGCTTGTCCGCCGAGACGCCGAACTCGCTGCTCGTGGTCGCCCACAAGCAGGGCGGCGACGCCCCCTCGATCTGGCCCGAGGACCTCGCCGGCTCCTTCTACTCCGTCGGCCGCTGCACCCGGTACCTCACCGAGTCGCGGCTCGTCCGCGAGCCCGAGGCCGCGACCGGGCTGCGTGTCGACCGCCGACTCCTCGTCCCGGAGGCCGGCGGCGCGGAGGCCGACCCCCGGTTCGTGGCGACCACCGAGCCAGTCCAGCCCGGGGAGCCCTTCGCGCGTGTCGTGGGCGAGCACACGGACGAGGACGCGGCGACGCTGCTGCGCCGGTGGCTGGAGTTGCTGGACGCGCACGCCGCCGCCTCCGGCGAGGACGCCGAGCACCACATCGACCTCATGCCGCAGAACCTCCTGGTGACGCCGGACGGCTCGCTCGTGCCGGTGGACCAGGAGTGGACGGCGTCCGGCGACATCCGCGACGTGATCGTGCGCCGGGGGCTGCTCCGCCTCGGCACCGAGGTCGCCGAGCGCACCTCGCCCGCGCGCTGGCCCGGGCTCACCACCGTCCGTGACCTGGTGGACCACCTCGCCGGCCTGGCGGGGATCAGCACCGACGACGACTGGTGGACGGCGGCCGTCGCCGACGACGCCCGGATGCTCGCGCTCGTCGCCCGCCGGCCTGCGGTGGGCGAGGACGTCCCGCTCGAGTCCTGGTGGGCCGAGCAGGTGCAGGCGAAGGTCGACCGGGCCCTGTCCGACTTCGGCCTGGGCGTGCGGGTGCAAGAGCAGCTCGCGGAGGCGCTCGGCAACGCGAACCGGCTCTCGCTGATGCTCGACGGCCTCCAGCAGGACCGCGACCGCCTGTTCCAGGGGTGGACCGACCAGGGCCGGCTGCTCGACGCGGTCGAGCTCGAGCGGCGCCGGGCGGAGCACGAGCTCGCGGAGACGCGCGCGCAGCTCGCGGAGACGCGCGCGCAGCTCGCCGGGGTGCGCAGCCGGCTGAGCTCGAAGGTGGACGAGCGCGTGCGGACCGTCGCACGGCCGTTCGTCGCCCGGGCGCGCGCAGCGGTCCGCGGCCGCCGCTGACGGACCGCGGGGG
>JAEWGQ010000279.1 GCA_023388235.1 Actinomycetes bacterium
CCTTGAACGCGAGCGCCGACCCGTCGGGCAGACCCGCCGCGTAGACGCCGTCGGCGCCGTCCTTGGCGACCAGCCCGGGCACGGCGCGCATGGCGCGGGTGACGTCACGCCGCTCGCCGCCGACGAGCTGCGGGTGCGCGGTCATCGCCCCGGCGACGCGCGCGAGGGGCGTGCCGGGCTCGCGCGCGGGTGCGGTGGCGATCCGGGCGAAGGCGCGCGCCAGCCCGCGCAGCGTCGTGGAGTACAGCGGCGCGCCGCACCCGTCGACCGTGGTGTGCCAGGCCTGCACGCCGGTCAGCTCCTCGATGGCCGCGCGGCACGCGACCTGCACGGGGTGCTCCGGCTCGCGGTAGCCCTCGGGCTCCCAGCCGGGCTCGCCGGCGTGCGCGACGCAGGTGGCGAGCATGGCCGCGTGCTTGCCGGAGCAGTTCTGGGCGACCGGCTCGGGCCCGTGGCCGTCCTGCCGCCAGGCGAACGCGGCGTCGGGGTCCAGGGGCAGGTCCGGGGTGTTGTCCAGGGCGGACTCGTCCAGCCCGAAGGCGAGCAGCGTCTCGCGGACCACCCGCAGGTGCTCGGGGGTGCCGTCGTGGCTGGCGCAGGCCAGCGCCAGGTGCACGCCGTCCAGGTCCACCCCGGCGCGGAGCATCCCGACGGCCTGCAGCGGCTTGAGGGACGACCGCGCGAGCACGGTCACGTCGGGGTCGCCCAGCGCGAGCCGGACCTCGCCGTCGGGGCCGAGCACGACCAGGTGCCCGGCGTGCACGGACTCGACGAGGTCGCCCCGGACGACGCGCGCGAGCGGCACCGCGGCCGAGGCCACGTCGGGCCCCGCGGCGGGTCGGTCGCCGGTCCGGTCGTCGGCGCCCGCGGCGCGGCGGTCCTCGGCCCCCTCGGCGGCGCGGTCGTCGGACCCCTCGGCGGGCGTGCCGGCCGGCGTCGCCGCGGCGTCGTGCAGCCGCTGCGCGATGTGCGGGCCGCCGGGACGGGCGCCCGGCACGCTCACCACCCGCCGCGGGACGGGCCGGGGCCGCCGCGACCCCCGCCGCGGCGCCGGGTGTACGGCGTGACGGCCGGTCGCACGTCGACCAGGTACACGATCGCGGCGACCGCGCTGAGCAGCGCGAGGAACAGCGGCAGGAACGCGAACCCGAGCGGCGGCGGCACGGCGAGCACCGCCACGACGGTCGCGAACGCCAGGACGATGGTCCACACCTGCTTGGTCCGCTTTCCGGCCGCCGTGAAGGCGGCCGCGGGCCGGCGCAGCGCGTCGACGAGCGCCCAGACCGCCAGCACGAGGATGACGAGGCTGAAGGCGAGCAGCAGCAGGACCTGCACGTACAAGATCACGCCGGGAAGCCTACGGTGCCGCGCCGCCGCGCACGAGGCGTCACAGCTCGGGCAGCGCCTCGCGGGCGGCCCGGGGGTCGACGCCGCTGGCCTCCATCAGGTCGACGACGAGGGACCGCAGCAGCAGCACCAGGCTCTGCGCCTGCCAGTCGTCGGGCGCCAGCGTGAACGGGTCGAGCTCCCCGGCGAGCCGCAGCAGCTCCTCCCGGGAGCGCAGCGGCTCCGCGCCGGTGCCGAGCGCCCCGGCGAGCGCGTCCGCGGCGAGGGCCACCCGGTCGACGGCGTCGGCGACGGCGCCCAGGTCGTGCGGCGGCTCGGCCTCGACGGTGGCGAGCCCGCGCCGGGCCAGGACGCGCGCGTTGCGGACGGCCCGGTCCACGCGCACCGCCGACCGGCCGATCCACGCGAGCTCCGTGCGGTGCCGGCGCGCGGCGGGCGACACCCGGGCGAGGTCGCTCGCGGCGGCCGCGGCGTCGTGCCACTCGTCCAGCGCCGGCTGCGACGCCCGGCCGCGCACGAGGGCGTCCTCCAGGTCCGGCGCGGAGCGGGCGCGCATCCCGCGGGCGACCAGCCGGAGCATCCCCGCCAGCTCCTCGACGGCGGCGCGGCCCTGGGCGCGCGGGCGGCGCCGGGGGTCCCGCGGGGTGAGCGCCGCCACGGCCAGCGCCACGGCGCCGCCCACCAGCGCGTCCGTCCACCGCCCGAGCGGCCCGCCGGAGGCCCCGACGGCGGGCAGGCCGACGATCACGATGGCCTGCACGCCGGCCTGCGTGGTCAGCATCGGCCCGCGGTCCAGGAACCGGGCGGTCAGCGCGGCGGCGCCCAGCACCAGCGCGACCTGCCACGGCCCGGTGCCGATGCCGTGCACGACCAGGTCGCCCAGCGCGACGCCGAGCGCCACGCCCACGGCCAGCTCGGCCACGCGGCGCAGGTCGCGGTCGGCGGTGAACCCGAGCGCCACCCACGCGCTGACGGGCGCGAAGAACGGCGCGGAGTGCCCGAGGACGTAGTACCCGATCGCGTAGGCGAGGCCCGCGGCGACCACGGCCTGCAGCACCGGCACGAACGCCGTGCGCACCCGGGACCGGCCCTGCCGCGCGCGGGCGGCGAGCTGCACCCGGACCGACGACGGTCCCGGCTCGGCGCGCGCGGTCACAGCATCGGGTGCCCGCCCAGGCCGCGCGTGAGCGGCCCGTGGGCGGCGGGCCGGTCGACGGACACGCCGTCGCCCGGCACCACGACCTCCTGCCCGGCGGTGACGAGGCCGCCGTCGCAGTCGACGACCACCTCGAGGTCGGACGGCGCGGACCGCTTGAGCACCGCGAGCGCCACCGGCCCGAGCTCGTGGTGCCGCGCCACGCTGGTGACGCGGCCGATCTCGCGGCCGGGCTCGCCGGTGGTCAGCAGGTCGCCGAGGTCGCGCACGACGGCGCCCGGCTCGGGCAGCAGGTGCCCGGAGCCGTCGAGGTGCAGCAGCACCAGGCGGCGGGGCGGGCGGCCCATGTTGTGCACCCGGGCGATCGTCTCCTGGCCGCGGTAGCAGCCCTTGTGCAGGTGCACCGCGGTGCGCAGCCAGTCGAGCTCGTGCGGGATGGTCCGGTGGTCCACCTCGCGGCCGGCGCGGGGACGCCACGCCTCGACGCGGACCGCCTCGCTGGCCCAGGTGCCGACGAGCGGCCAGCCGGACGCCTCGCGGGCCCGCACGGCCTGCACGAGCTCGGCCCGCGGGACCAGCACGAGCCGCCAGGCGCGGTCCGCCCCGGGGTGCTCGTCGTCGGCCGGCCCGTAGCGGGTGCCGCCGGGCAGGGTGCGCGGCCACGGGTCGGCCCAGGTGACGGGCTCGTCCGCGGTCCCCTCGGCGGCCACCGGCTCGCCGACGGCCGCCCAGTCGTCGGTCACGTCCGCGACCTCGACGCGGAGCATGAACCGCATCCGGTCCAGCCACGCCGCGAGCTCCGGCGCCGTCTCGGTCAGCAGCCAGGTGGACCCGCCGTCGTCCACGACCGCGGCCGCGTGCTCGACGTGGCCCTGCGGGCTGAGCACCAGCGTCTCGGTGGACGTGCGCGGCGGCAGGTCCGCGAGCTGCTGCGAGGTGATCGAGTGCAGCCAGGTCAGCCGATCCGGTCCGGTCACCCGCACGACGCCGAGGTGCGACTGGTCGACGACGGCGCCGCCCCGGGTCAGGGCGCGCTGCTCCGCCGTCGGGTCGCCGTAGTGCCACGCGACGCCGGCGTCCGGTCCCGACGCGGCCACGGCGCCGTGCCGGTCCAGCAGCGGGCTGCGGTGCCGGGGCGCGGCCTGCGCCTCGCCGTCCACGTCAGTCCTGCACGCGGCTGAGCCGCGCCGAGGCGTACGACTGCAGGTCGTGGCCGAACGCCGCGAGGTCGTGCGCCCACATGAGCTCGCCCTGCACGAGGCCCCACAGGCGCTTGCCGCCCGTGACCTCCGCGCCGGTCGCGGTGCGCGCGATGACGTCGCTGACCAGGTCGATCCGGCCGTTGCCGGTCGCGCCGACGTACACGGCGACGTGCCCCGACGGGTCCGCGAGCAGCAGCTCCACGGGGAACAGGTCCGACCCCAGGCCCTCGGGGCGCTCCGGCGGGATCCGCCAGAACCCCTGCTCCGTCGACCACACCGGCCCGGGCTCCGCGTCGGCCGCCGGGGCGTCCCCGGCCGGGGTCCCGTCGGCGTCGGCGAGCGCCGAGGCGTCGTCCGGCGCGACGACGAGCCGGATGGTGGAGACGTAGGACAGGTAGGGGCCGCCGTCGTGGTCGATGACGACGTCCTGCGTGAACGCCGTCTCCTCGATGCCCGGGTACCCGACGACGCCCTCGCCGTGCCACCGCCCGACGAGCCAGGCCAGCGGGTACATCTCGGGCGCGAGGCCCTCGGGCAGGGTGAACGCCATGGGAGTCCTTCTGGTCAGCGCTGTCCCTTGAACAGCCGGTAGACGACGAAGCCCGCGAACCACGCGATCGCGAGCGCCGAGGCGACGAGCAGACCGATGAACACGATCTCGAGTGCCAGCATGCACCGATCCTAACGACCCGGCGGCGCCGCGCCTTCCCGCGCGGCCGCGGGGCGCGCTCAGCCGACCAGGACGCGCGCGACGACGTAGACCAGGATCCCGGTCACGGCCACGGGCAGCACGGCGACCGCCCAGCCCGCGAGCCGGTGCTCCAGCGCGGGCAGGCGGTCGAACAGCGCGTCCGCCGCGGCGACGAGCACGCCGACGCCGAAGCCGAGCAGGCCGCCGGACAGCAGCCCGAGCACCGGCAGCGCGGCGCCCGCCACGAGCCCGGCGGC
>JAEWGQ010000289.1 GCA_023388235.1 Actinomycetes bacterium
AGTGGCTCGGCACCCGGGTGCTCCGCGCCCTCGGCGGGCAGGACATCCAGTTCGAGTCTGAGGACTTCAACCGGGCCTGGCGGGTGCGGGCACGGGACCTGAAGTTCGCGCACGACGTGGTGAACCCGCGCCTCATGGCCCGCTTGCTGCTCTCAGACGCCCGGGGGGAGAGCCTGCGGATCGAGGGGGCGACGGTGCTGACCTGGACGCCCGGCCGCACGGACCCCGCACGGATCGACGCGGCCCTCACGCTGCTGCGGGCGGTCTCCGCAGCCGTCCCGCAGCACGTCTGGGAAGACATGGGACGCCCGGCGCCCCGCTGACCTGCGGTGATGGCGGGGCCATGCGATGGCCGCCCGCTACCATCCTGTTCCACCCCGACTCTGGAGGTCCCCCATGGAGGTCGCGCTCGTCGTCCTCGCCGTGCTGGTTGTGATCGTGCTCATCTGGGCGGTCGCGCAGTACAACGGCTTCGTCCGGCTGCGGAACCTGGTGCAGGAGTCGTGGCGGCAGGTCGACGTCGAGCTGCACCGTCGCCACGACCTCATCCCGAACCTCGTCGAGTCCGTGAAGGGCTACGCGGCCCACGAGCGGGGCGTGTTCGACGAGGTCGCTCAGGCGCGCTCCGCGGCACTGGCCGGCGGCTCCACGCCTGGCGCGCAGGCCGCCCAGGAGAACGTTTTGACGCAGGCCCTCGGCCGGCTGTTCGCCGTCGCGGAGGCCTACCCGGTGCTGCGCGCCAGCGAGAATTTCCAGCAGCTCCAGCTCGAGCTGACCTCCACGGAGGACCGCATCGCCGCTGGCCGCCGGTTCTACAACGCGAATGTGCGGACGCTGAACACGAAGGTCGAGTCGTTCCCCTCGAACGTCATCGCGAACATGTTCCACTTCACGCGCGCCGAGTACTTCGAGACAGACGACCCGGCGGTCCGCGCCGTCCCACAGGTCGGCTTCGGCGACACGCAGCGGTAGGCCGCACGACCGCATGACCGCAGACCGCAGACCGCAGACCGCAGACCGCATGACGAAGGGCGCCGACCACGACGGCCGGCGCCCTTCGTGATGCGTCAGACCAGGTCGACGAGGTTCGCGATCGAGTCGACGACGTGGCTGGGCCGGAACGGGAACTTCTCCACGTCGGCGGCGCTGGTGGAGCCGGTGAGCACCAGGAACGTCTGCAGGCCGGCCTCGATGCCGGCCACGACGTCGGTGTCCATCCGGTCGCCGATCATCGCTGTGGTCTCGGAGTGCGCGTCGATCCGGTTGAGCGCGGACCGGAACATCATCGGGTTGGGCTTGCCCACGAAGTAGGGCTGCCGCCCGGTGGCGGCGGTGATCATCGCGGCGACGGCGCCCGTGGCGGGCAGGTCGCCCTCCGGGCTGGGGCCGGTGACGTCCGGGTTGGTGGCGAGGAACCGGGCGCCGCCCTTGATGAGCCGGATGGCGCGGGTGATGGCCTCGAACGAGTAGGTGCGGGTCTCGCCGAGCACCACGTAGTCCGGGTTGGCCTCGGTGAGCGTGTAGCCGATCTCGTAGAGCGCCGTCGTCAGCCCGGCCTCCCCGATGGTGTATGCGCTGCCGTTGGGCGCCTGGTCGGCGAGGAACTGGGCGGTGGCCAGCGCGGACGTCCAGATGGCGCCCTCGGGCACGTCGATGCCGGTGGCGGCGAGGCGGGCGCGCAGGTCGCGCGGGGTGTAGATCGAGTTGTTGGTGAGGATGAGGAACGGGCGGTCCGCGTCGCGCAGTGCCCGGACGAACTCGGCGGCGCCGGGGAGGGCGGTGCCCTCGTGGACGAGCACGCCGTCCATGTCGGTGAGCCAGCTGTGGATCTGCCGTGTGGTCATGCGGTCTTCTCGTCTCTGCTGCGTGTCACTCGGTGGGGCCGAAGGCGTCCCGGGCCGTGGCGTCGCGCTCCTGCGGCTCGTCGTACCGGGGGTCGCGCTTCTTGCTCCGGGCACGCAGCAGCTCGACGAACACGGGGATCACCGAGATGCCGACGATGGCCACCAGGATCAGCTCGATGTTGTCCTTGATGAACGTGACGTTCCCGAGCAGGTAGCCGAGGACCGTGACGCCGACGCCCCAGACGAACGCGCCGATCACGTTGTAGGCGACGAAGTGCCGGTAGCTCATGTTGCCGACGCCCGCGGCGACGGGGGCGTAGGTGCGCACGAAGGGCACGAAGCGGGCCACGATGATCGTCCGGCCGCCGTACTTGTCGAAGTAGGCGTACGTCTGGTCGATGTACTGCTGCTTGAAGAAGCGGGAGTCGGGCTTGTTGAAGATCTTGGGCCCGGCCTTGCGGCCGATGAGGAAGCCGACCTGGTCTCCTGCGAACGCCGCGACGAACAGCAGCAGGCACAGCGCCCACAGCGGCACGTTCATCTGGTCCTGTGCCACGAGCATGCCCGCCGTGAAGAGCAGCGAGTCGCCCGGCAGCAGCGGGAACAGCAGGCCCGTCTCGATGAACACCACGATCGCCACACCGATCAGCGCGTAGGCGCCGAACGACTCGATCAGGTGTTCCGCGTTGAGGAAGTCCGGCCCGAGTGCTGGCACGGATCCGAGAGCGGGCAGGGCTGCCGCAAGGGCGCTCATGGTGGACACCGGGCCAGCCTACGTGCCGAGTGGGAACGCGGGTGGGAGACGACGTGAAGACCTCGCGCCCGCGCAGATCCGACGAATCGGATGGATTGCGCTTTCCCGACAATGGCGCCACCGTGTCACCCGCAGGCCGCGTCACCGACGCCGCGGTCTGCGCCGGTGGATCTGGCTATGCCGGTGGAACCTCGCCACTCGCGCGTCGGGCACACCGAAACGGAGACCTGGCATGGCACGCATCCACGCACGCATGCTCGCCACCTGCACGGCGGCGGCGCTGCTCGTCGGCACGGTGGCCCTCCCGCCCGCCATAGCCGGCCCCGGCCAGCCCGCGGGGGCAGGGCACGGATCCGGCGGGCATGGATCGGGCGGGCACGGCCCCGGCAAGGGCGCCCGCGACCTCGGCCGCGAGGTGCTCCCCGCCGACGACGGCTGGGCGGCTGCCAACGGCGGCACCACCGGCGGCGCCGCGGCGGACGACGCGCACGTCTTCACGGTCCGCACGTGGGATGAGCTCCGCGCCGCGCTCGGCGGGACCGCGGCACGCGGGGACACCGCCCCGCGCATCATCTACGTCAAGGGCACGATCGACGCGTTCGCGGGGGCTGACGGCGCCCGCCTCGCCTGCGACGACTTCGCCGGGCAGGTCGCGGTCGGCGGCGACCCCGCCGCGCCGTTCAGCATGGACGACTACATCGCGGCCTACGACCCGGCGGTCTGGGGCCGGACGGATCCGTCGGGCCCGCTCGAGGACGCGCGCGTGGCCGCCGCCGTCGTGCAGGCCAAGCAGACACAGCAGCATGTCGGCTCGAACGTGACGATCGTCGGGCTCGGCAAGGACGCGCGCATCGTGGGCGCGAACATGCGCATCCGTGACTCCGCGAACGTGATCCTGCGGAACCTGACCTTCAGCGACGCGTACGACTGCTTCCCGCAGTGGGACCCGGGCGACACCGACCAGGGCAACTGGAACTCCGCCTACGACAACGTCTCGGTGTGGACCTCGACCAACGTGTGGGTGGCCAACTCCACGTTCGACGACGGCGACCACCCGGCGTCCAGCCTGCCGACGGTCTACGGGCGCCCCTACGAGGTGCATGACGGGCTGCTCGACATCACGCACAGCTCGAACTACGTGACCGTCTCCTACAACCGGTTCACCGGCCACGACAAGACGATGCTCATCGGCTCGTCGAACAACCGCCCGGCAGACGTCGGCACCCTCAAGGTGACGATCCACCACAACCTCTGGGAGGGCATCGGGCAGCGGGCCCCGCGGGTGCGCTACGGCCAGGTGCACGTCTACGACAACCTGTACCTGGTCACCGGCGGCGACCTGTACCAGTACCAGTGGGGGCCGGGCACGCAGTCCCAGCTCTACCTGGAGGACAACGTGCTGCGCCTGGCGCGCGGCGTGGAGCTGTCGTCAGTGCTGACCAACTGGGGCGCCACGCAGCTCACCGAGAAGGGCACGCTCGTCAACGGCCGCCCGGCCAGCGTGCTCGACGCCTTCCTTGCCGCCGGCGGCGCCCCGTTCACCGGGCCCGCCGGATGGGAGCCGGTCCACGTGGCCGACAAGGACTCCGTGCGCAGTGTGGAGCGGATCGTCCAGAAGGAGGCGGGCGCCGGGCGCGTCGTCTCGAAGGCCCCAGCCAGCCCGAAGCCGGGGCGCGGCTGACCGCTGGCGCGATCGCACGCCCACATCCTCGCCGCGCTCGGTGAGGATGTGGGCGTGAGCGACGACAGCGTGACCACCGGCAGCGACGACCGGGAGGCCGACCTGGGCGTCGGCGTGGGGCCCTGGCCCGGGGGCCGTGCCGCCTGGCCGCCGCTCGACGGCCCGGACGGGCGGCAGCGGTACGACCCGGAGCTGCTCGAGCAGGGCGACCGTCGCAACGTCGTCGACAGGTACCGCTACTGGACAGTCGAGGCGATCGTCGCCGACCTCGACACCCGCCGGCACCCGTTCCACGTGGCCATCGAGAACTGGGCGCATGACATGAACATCGGCTCGGTGGTGCGCACCGCCAACGCGTTCGCCGCCGCCGAGGTGCACATCGTCGGCCGCCGCCGCTGGAACCGCCGGGGCGCGATGGTCACCGACCGCTACCAGCACCTGCGCCACCATCCCGACGTCGCCGACCTGCTCGCCTGGGCGCGCACCGCAGGCCCCGGCGGGGGTCCGCTCCCGGTGATCGGCATCGACAACCTGCCCGGCTCCGTGCCCCTCGAGGGGTACCCGCTGCCGCGCGAGTGCGTGCTCCTGTTCGGGCAGGAGAGCGTGGGACTGTCACCCGAGGCGCAGGCAGCAGCGGTGGATGTGCTGCACATCGCCCAGTTCGGATCGACGCGCTCCATCAACGCGGGCGCGGCGGCGGCCATCGCGATGCACGCGTGGGTCTCGCAGCATGTGGCCCCACGGTCCGATGGGTAGGACGTCCTGATCGCACCACGCCCAGGACGTGGAAGACTCAGGTGGAAAACCACTCCCACTAGCACCAGGAGAATCCTCGATGCCGATCGCAACCCCTGAGGTCTACAACGAGATGATCGACCGGGCGAAGGCTGGCAAGTTCGCCTACCCCGCGGTCAACGTCACCTCCTCGCAGGGCGTCACCGCTGCCCTGCAGGGCTTCGCCGAGGCGGAGAGCGACGGCATCATCCAGGTCTCCGTCGGTGGCGCCGAGTACGCGTCCGGCTCGACGGTCAAGGACCGCATCGCCGGCTCGCTCGCCCTCGCCGCCTACGCGGCCGAGGTCGCCAAGAACTACCCGATCACCGTCGCGCTGCACACGGACCACTGCACCAAGCAGAACCTCGACAGCTGGGTCCGCCCGCTGCTGGCCCTCGAGGCCGAGCAGGTCAAGGCCGGCAAGAACCCGACGTTCCAGTCGCACATGTTCGACGGCTCCAACATCCCGCTCGACGAGAACCTCGTCATCGCGGAGGAGCTCCTCGCCCTGTCGCAGGCCGCTCGCACGATCCTTGAGATCGAGGTGGGCGTCGTCGGTGGTGAGGAGGACGGCCACACCGCCGAGATCAACGACAAGCTGTACACGACGATCGAGGACGGCCTGGCGACGGTCGCCGCGCTCGGCTCCGGCGAGAAGGGCCGCTACCTGACGGCCCTGACTTTCGGCAACGTGCACGGCGTCTACAAGCCCGGCGCCGTCAAGCTGCGCCCGGCGATCCTCAAGGAGATCCAGGACGCGGTCGGCGCGTCCGTCGGCAAGGAGAACCCCTTCGACCTGGTCTTCCACGGCGGGTCGGGCTCCACCGAGGCGGAGATCGCCGAGGCTGTCGACAACGGCGTCATCAAGATGAACATCGACACCGACACCCAGTACGCGTTCACGCGCCCGGTCGCCGGCCACATGTTCGCGAACTACGACGGCGTCCTGAAGATCGACGGCGAGGTCGGCAACAAGAAGGCGTACGACCCGCGCGCCTGGGGCAAGCTGGCCGAGGCCGGCATGGCCCAGCGTCTGGTCGAGGCCGCGCAGCAGCTCCGCTCGGCCGGTCACAAGCTCTGAGTCTGACCGACTGAACGGCGAAGGCCCGGTCCCCGCGCTCATCGCGTGGGGCCGGGCCTTCGTGCCGTCCAGGGTGTGGAGCCAGCACCCGGAGGCGGGCCGTCAGCCGTCTCAGGGAGTGGCGGGGTCCGTCTCGCCGGAGGCGCTGTCGGGCGCCGCACCGAAGTCGTGGGGCTCGTCTCCGTCGACCACGTCGAGGAGCTCGCCGATGCGGGTCACCTCGAGCAGGAACCGCACCGTGGGCGGAACTCGCAGCAGGCGCACCCGGTGCTGGCTGCGGATCGACAGCCGGGCGAGGAACGCCACGCCTGAGGAGTCCATGAATGTCACATGATGGGCGTCGACCTCAATCGGCAGGCCGGCCTGCTCAGCGTCGGCTGTCGCCTCCTGGAGGTCGGGCCCCAGGTCAGCGTCGATCTCGCCCGAGAGGACGATGCGCGTCCGATCGGCGCCGAGGATGACGTGGACGGCGCCGGGCTCGCCCGCAGCGGCGCCAGGGGTGATTCCCGCGGCCCCTCCGCTGCTCTGGGCGGGCTCGTCCGTCGTCGGGCTGTTACCGTCGCGCACGATGCTCCTTCCCGGGCGAGGGTGATCCCCGAGGCCCCGGTTTCCTGCACTGGCTGCGTTCGGTCGCAGCACCTGTTCGGCACGCTAGACGATCGGAGGTGGTCGCGGTCAACTCCCTGGCCCCCGATCATCATGGCGAATCTCTCGCAGAACTGCGCGACAGGGCGCTGCGGGTCGCTGACATCCCCTGTTTCATCATGGAGTTGGGCCCGCAAGGGAGCCGACTGGTGTGGGTGAATGACGCTTTCACCCGATCCACGGGCTTCCCGCTCGAGGAGGTGCGGGGGAAGGCGCCCGACGTCCTGTACGGGGAGTGGACCGACCGGGCGGAGATCGCACGGCTGCGCGAGCTGGCGGCGGCCGACAAGCCGATCGCCGCGACCTTGTGCGGCCGGCGAGCCGACGGGTCCCCGATCTGGATGCGCGTGTCCGTCACGTCTGTGCCACCCGAGGGCGGCGGACCCGTCACGCACTGCGTGGTGGTGCTGGTCGACGTCACCGAGCTGGTGGAGCGCGACGCCGCGCACGCCGCCATGGTGGAGCAGGAGCGCACCGAGCGCACGAGCCTGGGCCTGGTGGCGCAGATCTCCGACCTGCTCATGGACCTTGACGACCCGCACACGCTGCGGGAGATCGCGCGGCTCCTGGAACGCGGAGACGTGGTCACGTGGGCGGGCTTCTACCTGAACGACGGGGGCCTGAGCGCTGCCGAGGGCATCGACGTCACAGCCCCGCCGTCAGGCCGGGGACGGCGGCACGGCAACGTCCCCCCGGACGACGTCCCGGTGGCGCTCCGCGACCAGCCGGACGAGGTGCAGCAGATCCTCGACGGCGTGCTGGACGTTCCCGTGCGCCTGGACCTGTCGGGGTGGCACGCCACGACGAGCGCCTCCGGGTGGCTCGCGGAGCATGTGCGGCCCCAGGTGGCGCAGGCCGTGCCTGGGCTCACGGACGTGCTGGTGCTGCCGGTGCCGGGCCGGCGCCGGGTGATGGGCGTGCTCGTAGTCGTCCCCCGCGACGTCAGCCAGGGCGTCAGCGTCGACGCCCTCGACGAGTCGAGCCGCACAGTGCTGCAGCTCACCGTGCGGCGGGTGGGCCTGGCGGTCGACAACGTGCGCCTGTACGAGCGCGAGCACCGGCTCGCGGAGACCTTGCAGCGCTCGATGCTCCCCGAGCAGGCCGAGATCGTCGGGCTGGACGTGTGGACGTACTACGCGCCCAACGCCGAGCACGCGCAGGTGGGCGGCGACTGGTACGACGTGCTGCAGATCGCCCCGGACACCGTCGGCGTCGTCATCGGCGACGTGGTGGGCCATGACGTCGAGGCCGCCGCCGCGATGGGGCAGCTGCGGTCCGTCGTGCGCTCCTACGCGTTCGAGGTGACGTCCCCGGGCCCGGTGCTGGAACGGGTCGACCAGCTCGTGGCGGGGATGCGCATCCCCCGATCCGCCGCCCTGGTGCTCACCACGTTGACCCGCTCCGACGAGCGCTGGCACGTGGAGTACTCCCGCGCGGGCCACCTGCCGGCGCTGCTGGTGCGGCGCGGGGAGGTGACCTCCCTGAGCGAGGCGTCCGGGCCGCTGATCGGCTTCGGTGGGCGTCCGCGCAGCACTGCCAGCGTCGACCTGGCGCCCGGCGACGTGCTGATCTTCTACACGGACGGGCTCATCGAGCGGCGCGACCGAGCACTGCGCGAGGGTGTGGACGCGCTGGCCGAGATCGCGTCAGGCATCACCGCCATCGACGCGGCGGGCATCGGCGAGGAGCTCCTGTCCCGCCTGGCGGACAGCCCGGAGGACGACGTCGCCGTGGTCGTGGTGCGCGTCCCCGACCCCGAGGACGACGCCACGTTCTCCGGCAGCCCGCGTAGCCGCAGGTGGCTGCTGCCCGGCGAGCCGGCGTCGATCGGGCGGGCACGGCACGCCGTGCTGCGCACCTGCCAGGCCTGGTCGCTGCCCGACGGGCCCAGCGCCGAGTTGGTCGTCTCCGAGTTGGTCGCCAACGCGGTGCTGCACGGTTGGGGGCACATCGCCCTGCGGCTGTTCGACACGGGCGAGGGCCTGCGCATCGAGGTCGAGGACTCCAACCCGACGCCCCCGGTGGCCACCGACGGGCACCCGGGGCGCATCGGCGGCTACGGGATGCAGATCGTGGACCGGCTGGCCGACTGGGGCTGGCGCCCGGCGCGCGACGGCAAGCTCGTGTGGGCGAAGGTGCGGGGCGAGAAGCGCCCGCACGGCTGAACCCGTGCGGGCCGGGCCGGGCCGGCGCCGGACGGGTCAGGCGGGGGCGACCTTGCCGCCAGCGGGCCGCCGGAAGCCTGAGGAGTGGCGGTCGTGGTTGCACTCGTCGTCGACCCGGAACAGGTCGAGCGCGCCGCACACCTCGATGACGAACAGGTCGCGGGCGTCAGCGCCGCGTAGAACCGTGGCCCCGCCGCGCTTGCGTCCGGAGTCGGCCAGCGAGATGAGGAACGCGGCGCCTGTGGAGTCCATGAACGTCACACCGCACATGTCGATGACCAGGAGCTGGCGGCGGAGCCCGACGATGCGGGCGGCGATCTCGGGGAACTGCTCACGCTCCGCGAGGTCCAGGTCGCCTTCGATGACGACGGTGGTGGTCGTCGGCGACGTCGAGATCTCGATCATGATCGTCCTCGGGGGAGAGGCTGTGGGGGCACGCGCGCTTCGACTGTAGCCATGGACGCTGAGAGCCGCACCCCGTTGGGCGGGCGTCCAGGGCTGGGAGTGGGGATCGCTGCCAGACTGACCCCATGAACCGGAACCTGCTCGGCCCTGAGCCCACCCTCCTGCCGGCCGATGGCGCCGACGCCGAGGCGCGACTCCTGCTCTCCGGCGGGTCGGACGCGCGCGATGCCGCTCGGTCCGTGCCCGCGTCGTCCCTGGCCTGGGCGCTGCTCGCCGAGCAGGCGCTCTCCGAGGTGGGCGACCCCGTCGCGGCGTACGCCTACGCGCGCACCGGCTACCACCGCGGGCTCGACGCGCTGCGGCGTGCCGGTTGGCGTGGCGCAGGCGAGATCCCCGCCGACCACGTGCCGAACCAGGGCTTCCTGCGGGCGCTGCTCGCGCTGACCGACGCGGCTGACGCGATCGGCGAGGAGGACGAGGCCGCGCGGTGCACGCAGTTCCTGGTGGACTCGGGCACATCGGTGGTCGAGGTCGCGGCGCTGCGCTGACCGGGTGCGCCGTCGCGGGTTGCCCAACTGGCCGCACAGGTCAATGACCAGCGCTTTACCTGTCCGGTATCCTCTCGGAGGTACTGGGTCACTGCCGCCCGTGCCCCGATCCCTCGGCCGCGAGCCTCGCTCGCACCGGACGTGCCGTGAATCGGACCGCCAGGCAGGGTGGAAAAGGTGATGCCATGCCGGCCGTCGTAGTTCTCGGAGCCCAGTGGGGCGACGAAGGCAAGGGCAAGGCGACCGATCAACTCGGCTCGCGCATCGACTACGTCGTGAAGTTCAACGGCGGCAACAACGCCGGGCACACCGTCGTCATCGACGGCGAGAAGTACGCGCTGCACCTGCTGCCCTCGGGGATCCTCTCCCCGGGCGTGGTCCCCGTGATCGGCAACGGCGTGGTCATCGACCTCGAGGTGCTGTTCCAGGAGATCGACGCCCTCGAGGCCCGCGGCGTGGACACCAGCCGCCTGCTGGTCAGCTCGGCCGCGCACGTCATCGCGCCGTACAACCGCACGCTCGACAAGGTCACCGAGCGGTTCCTCGGCAGCCGCAAGATCGGCACCACCGGTCGCGGCATCGGCCCCACGTACGCGGACAAGATCAACCGCGTGGGCATCCGCATCCAGGACCTGTTCGACGAGAAGATCCTGAGGCAGAAGGTCGAGGGCGCCCTCGACCAGAAGAACCACCTGCTGGTGAAGGTCTACAACCGCCGGGCGATCACGGTCGACGAGACCGTCGAGGACCTGCTGCGCTTCGCCGAGCGCCTGCGCCCGTTCGTGGCGGACACCCCGCTGGTGCTGAACCAGGCGCTCGACGCCGGCCGCACCCTGGTGTTCGAGGCGGGCCAGGCGACGATGCTCGACGTCGACCACGGCACGTACCCGTTCGTCACGTCGTCGTCGGCGACCGCGGGCGGCGCGTGCACCGGGTCGGGCGTCGGCCCCACCCGCATCGACCGCGTCGTCGGCGTGGCCAAGGCGTACACCACCCGCGTCGGCGAGGGCCCGTACCCCACGGAGCTGTTCGACGAGGACGGGGAGTGGCTGCGGCAGACCGGCGGCGAGTTCGGCACGACGACCGGGCGCCCGCGCCGCACCGGCTGGTACGACGCCGTCGTCGCGCGGTACTCGTCGCGGATCAACGGCCTGACGGACCTGGTGGTCACCAAGCTCGACGTGCTGACCGGCCGGGACCGCATCCCGGTGGCGGTGGCGTACGACGTCGACGGCCGCCGGTTCGACGAGATGCCGGACGACCAGAGCGACTACCACCACGCCAGGCCGGTGTACGAGTACCTGGACGGCTGGACCGAGGACATCACGGGCGCCCGCGCGCTGGACGACCTGCCGAAGGCCGCGCAGCGCTACCTGGCGCGGCTCGAGGAGCTCAGCGGCACCCGGATCTCCGCCGTGGGCGTCGGGCCGGGCCGCGAGGCGACGGTCGGCATCCACGACCTGCTGGGCTGACGGCGGCCGACGCGTCCACCCTCCGGCGCGGCGCCGGCTCGTGCGCGCCGGGTCGGTAGGGTCGGCGCCGTGAAGATCCTCGTCGTCGGGACCGGCGCCCGCGAGCACGCCCTGGTCCTCGCCCTCTCCCGCGACCCCGAGGTCACGGAGCTGCACGCCGCGCCGGGCAACCCGGGCATCGGCGAGCTCGCGGCGCTGCACGCCGTGGACCCGCTGGACGGGGGCGCGGTCGCCGCGCTCGCCGGGGCGCTGGGTGCGGACCTCGTCGTCGTCGGCCCCGAGGCCCCGCTCGTCGCGGGCGTCGCGGACGCGGTGCGCGCCGCGGGGATCGCCGTGTTCGGCCCCAGCGCGGCCGCCGCGCGGCTCGAGGGCTCGAAGGCGTTCGCCAAGGAGGTCATGGCCGCCGCCGGCGTGCCGACCGCCGACCCCCGCGTCGTGACGGACCCGGCGGACGCCGAGGCCGCGCTCGACACGTTCGGCGCCCCCTACGTCGTCAAGGACGACGGGCTCGCCGCGGGCAAGGGCGTCGTCGTCACCGAGGACCGCGACGCCGCCCTGGCGCACGCGCTCGCCTGCCTCGCCAAGCCCGGCGGGCGCGTCGTCGTCGAGGACTACCTGGACGGCCCGGAGGTGTCGCTGTTCGTGCTGTCCGACGGCAGCCACGTGGTGCCGCTGGTGCCCGCGCAGGACTTCAAGCGCGTGGGGGACGCCGACACCGGGCCGAACACCGGCGGCATGGGCGCGTACACCCCGCTGCCGTGGGCGCCGGAGGGGCTGGTCGACGAGGTCGTGGCCCGGGTCGCCCAGCCGACCGTGGACGAGATGGCGCGCCGGGGCACCCCGTTCGTCGGCGTCCTGTACTGCGGCCTGGCGCTGACCCGGCAGGGCATGCGGGTGGTCGAGTTCAACGCGCGCTTCGGTGACCCGGAGACGCAGGTGGTGCTGGCCCGGCTCGCGACCCCGCCGGCCCGGGTGCTGCTCGCCGCCGCGACCGGGGGGCTGGCCGCGCTGCCGCCGCTCGCGTGGCGGGACGACGCCGCGGTGACCGTCGTCGTCGCCTCCCACGGCTACCCGGAGACGCCGCGGACCGGCGACCCGGTGACCGGGCTGGCGGAGGCGGCCGCCGTGCCGGGCGTGCACGTGCTGCACGCGGGCACCGCGACCGGGCCGGACGGGCAGGTCGTCTCCGCGGGCGGCCGGGTGCTGTCCGTCGTCGGCACGGGGCCCGACCTCGCCGCCGCGCGGGACGCCGCGTACACCGCCGTGGCGCACCTCGGGCTCGCCGGGTCGCACCACCGCGGTGACATCGCCCGCGTGGCCGCCGAGGGCTGAGCGGCCCGGCGGCACCGCCCCCGGCCTGCGGCAGGATGACCCCATGACCGCACCCGCGCTGCCCGGCTGGACGCACACGTACTCCGGCAAGGTCCGCGACCTGTACGTGCCGGACACGACGCAGGAGGCCGGTGCCGCGGTGGCCGCGCGGCACGGCGACGTGGTGCTCGTCGTGGCCAGCGACCGCGTGAGCGCCTACGACCACGTGCTCGAGCCCGGCATCCCCGGCAAGGGCACCGTCCTGACGCAGCTCAGCCTGTGGTGGTTCCGGCAGCTGGCCGACGTCGTGCCGAACCACGTGGTGTCCGCCGACGCGCCCGACGTGCCCGCGGAGGTCGCGGGGCGCGCGATGGTCTGCCGGCGCCTCGACATGTTCCCCGTCGAGTGCGTCGCCCGCGGGTACCTCACCGGGTCCGGCCTGGCGGAGTACCGGGAGGCCGGCGCGGTCACCGGCATCCCGCTGCCGGCGGGCCTGGTCGACGGGTCCCGGCTGCCGGAGCCGATCTTCACGCCGGCCACCAAGGCGGAGCTCGGGGAGCACGACGAGAACGTCACCCTGGACCAGGTCGCGGCGGTGCTCGGGCGGGAGCGGGCCGAGCAGCTCCGGGACCTGACGCTCGCCGTGTACGGCCGTGCCGAGCGGCTGGCGCGCGAGCGCGGCGTCGTGCTCGCCGACACCAAGCTGGAGTTCGGGCTCGACGCGGCGGGCGTCGTGACGCTCGGCGACGAGGTGCTCACTCCGGACTCGTCCCGGTTCTGGCCGGCGGACGCCTGGCGGCCCGGGCAGGCGCAGCCCAGCTTCGACAAGCAGTTCGTCCGCGACTGGCTCACCTCGCCCGCGTCGGGCTGGGACCGCGCCGGCGACGCGCCGCCCCCGGCGCTGCCCGCGGACGTCGTGGCGCGGACCCGCGACCGGTACCTCGAGGCGTACGAGCGGCTGACGGGGACGGCGCTCGCGCTCTGAGCGGGACCAGGGTCCTGGACCCGGCCGGTGCGAGGCCATAGGTTAGGCTTGCCTCATCGTCGCGGCACCGACGCCGGTCCGTCGACCCGGGGCTCCGTCGGTGCCCGCCGCCCACCAGAACGGAGCATCCCGTGCACGCTCGCACGTCCCTGACGCGCCCGGCCCGCCGCGGAGCCGCCGTCACCGCCGGCCTCGGCGCGGCCGCGCTGCTGCTGACCGCCTGCTCGGGCGGCGGCGACGACGGCGACGCCCCGGCCGGCGACGGTGACACCGTCGCGTCGGACGCGTTCCCGGTGACGATCGAGTCCAGCCTCGGCGAGGCCACGATCCCCGAGAAGCCCGAGCGCGTCGTCGCCCTCGGCTGGGGCGCGGCGGACATCGCCTTCGCGCTCGGCACCACCCCGGTCGGCATCGAGAGCGACGACTGGGCGGGCGACGAGGACGGCTACCAGCCGTGGTTCCGCGCGGCCGTCGAGGACGCGGGCGAGGAGCTGCCCGAGACGATCACGATGTACCCGGAGCTCGACGTCGAGGCGATCATCGCGCTCGAGCCCGACCTGGTCCTCGCGCCGCAGTCCGGCATCGACCAGGCGACGTTCGACCAGCTCTCCGACTTCGCGCCCGTCGTCGCCTACCCGGGCCAGGCGTGGGCGACCCCCGTCGAGGACCAGATCACCATCGCCGCGCAGGCCCTCGGCGTGCCCGAGAAGGCCGACGGCCTGATCGACGGCATCCAGGCGGAGTACGACGCGGTCAAGCAGGCCCACCCGGAGTGGGCCGACATCACCTACGCCTACGTCTACGGCGGCGACCAGGCCGGGGCGCTGGGCGTGTACATGCCGGGCGACACCCGCGTGGCGCTGCTGTCCAGCCTCGGCCTGCAGCTCGCGGACTCTGTCGCCGGCCTGGAGCCCGACCCCGGCTCGTTCTACGCGACGCTCGGCCTGGAGAACGCGGACCGGCTCGACGACGTCGACCTGCTGTTCACCTGGTTCAACGACGCCGACGAGCAGGCCGCCACCGAGGCGCAGCCGCTCTGGCAGCAGATGCCGGCGTTCCGGTCCGGCGCGTACCTGCCGATGCTCGACCGCCAGCTCGGCATGGCGGTCACCGTCGCCACGCCGCTGAGCGTCCCCTACGCGCTCGACGCCTACGTGCCGCAGATCGAGGAGGTCGCCGCGAAGGTCGCCGGCTGACCCGACGACCCCCGCGGCCCCGGCCCCCCGGCCGGGTCCGACCCCCGTGACCGCGACCGTCACCGCCCCGCGAGCCCCGCGCCCCACCGCGCGGGGCTCGCGGTCGCGCACCTGGGCGCTCGCCGGGGGCCTGGTGCTGGCGCTCGCGCTGCTGGTGCTCGCCTGCGGCCTGAGCGTCGCCGTCGGGTCGAAGTCCGTCCCGCTCGGCGAGGTGTGGTCCGCGTGGCTGCACCCCGACGACGGGTACGTGTCGGCGGTCGTGCAGTCCCGGCTGTCCCGCACCGGGCTCGGGCTGCTGGCCGGGGCGGCGCTCGCGGTCTCCGGCGCCGTCATCCAGGGGCTGACCCGCAACCCCCTCGGCGACCCCGGGCTGCTCGGCGTGAACGCCGGGGCGTCGGCGTCCGTCGTCGTCGTCACCGCGCTCGCCGGCGGCACCGCCGGGCGCTCCGTGTGGGCCGCGATCCCCGGGGCGGTGCTCGCGACCGTGGCGGTGTACCTGATCGGGTCCGGCGGCCCGCGCGGGCGGGCGACCCCGGTGCGGCTCGTGCTGGCCGGGTCCGCGATCGCCGCGGTGCTGATGGCGCTGGTGCAGGCGATCACGCTCGCGGACACCGAGGTGTTCACGACCTACCGGTTCTGGGTGATCGGCTCGCTCGCCGGGCGGCCCGAGGGCACCGTGGGCCTCGTGCTGCCCTACGTGCTGGCCGGGCTGCTGCTCGCCGGGCTGCTGGCGCGCGGCCTGAACGCGCTCGCCCTCGGCGACGAGGCGGCGACGTCGCTCGGGCTGAACGCGGGCCGCACGCGGGTGCTCGCCGGGGCCGCCGCCACCCTGCTCGCGGCGGCGTCGGTCGCGGCCGTCGGGCCCGTGGCGTTCGTCGGGCTCGCGGTGCCGCTGGTCGTGCGGTCGTTCACCGGGTCCGACCACCGGTGGCTGATCCCGTACGCCGCCGTGCTCGGCCCGGTGCTGCTGCTCGGCGCGGACGTCGCCGGCCGGCTCGTCGCCCGCCCCGGCGAGCTGATGGTCGGCGTGGTCACCGCGTTCGTCGGCGCCCCGTTCCTGGTCGTCGCCGTGCGGCGGGGGAGGATCGGCCTGTGACCGCGCCGACCCGCCCCGCGCCGGCCGGGAGCGCGACAGCCCGGACGGCCCCGGCCCGGCGCCCGGCGATCCGGGTGAACCGGCGCGCCGTCGTGGTGTGCGCGGCCGCGCTGCTCACGACCGCCGTGCTCGCCCTCGTCACCGTGGCCGTCGGCCGGCTCGGCATCACCCCGGCGGAGCTCCCCGCCGTGCTCGCGGGCCGCGGGTCCAAGGCGCAGGAGTGGGTGCTGTGGTCCAACCGGGCGCCGCGGGTCGGCGTGGCGGCGCTCGCGGGCGCCGCGTTCGGCGTCGCCGGGTCGCTGCTGCAGAGCGTCACCCGCAACCCGCTCGGCAGCCCGGACGTCATCGGCCTGGGCGCCGGTGCCGCCGCGGGCGCCGCCGCCGCCACGCTGGTCTGGCCCGGGCTGCTGCCCGGTCCGGTCGGGGCGCTCCTCGGGGCCCTGCTCGCCGTGGGCGCCGTGCTGCTCGGCGCCGGCCGCGGGGTGCGCGCGCCGCTGCGGATGGTGGTGGTCGGCATCGCCGTCGGCGCGATGAGCCTGGCGTTCGTGCAGCTGGCGCTCGCCCGCGCCACCGCCGAGGAGGCCCAGCAGGTGGCCGCCTGGCTGAACGGCAGCCTGCTGTCCCGCGACGCCGGGCACGTCGCGACCATCGGCGCGGCGCTCGCGGTCCTGCTGCCGTGCGCCCTCGCGCTCACCCGGCGCCTGCAGCTCGTGGAGATGGGCGACGACGCCGCCACCGCGCTCGGCGTCGACCCCGGCCGCACCCGGGCGCTCGCCATCACCGTCGGGGTCGCGCTGACCGCCGCCGCCGTGAGCGTCTGCGGGCCCGTGTCGTTCATCGCGCTCACCGCCCCGCAGATCGCCCGGCGGCTCACCGGGTCGACCGGCCCCGGGATCGCCGCCGCCGCGTGCACCGGGTCGGTGCTGCTGGTCGCGTCCGACCTGCTGGCGCAGCACGCGCCGTGGGGCGTGCAGTACCCCGTCGGGGTGCTGACCGCCCTGCTCGGCGGCACGTACCTCGCGTACCTGCTGGTGCGCGAGTGGAGGAAGGGGACGGCATGACCGCGACCAGCGCGACCACCGCCGGGCGGGCGACCGCCCCGCTCGCGACCGACCGGGTGACCCTCGCCTACGACCGGCTGGTCGTGGCGGAGGACCTCACCGTCGCCGTGCCCGCCGGCTCGTTCACCGTCATCATCGGGCCGAACGGCTGCGGCAAGTCCACGCTGCTGCGCGCCCTGGCCCGCACCCTCAAGCCGCGGTCCGGCCGCGTGCTGCTGGACGGCGCCCCGATGGACGCGATGCGGACCAAGGCGATCGCGCGGCGCCTCGCGCTGCTGCCGCAGAGCCCCATCGCCCCGGAGGCCATCACCGTCGGCGACCTCGTCGCCCGCGGCCGGTACCCGCACCAGGGGCTGCTGCGGCAGTGGTCGCCCGAGGACGCCCGCGCCGTCGACGCCGCGATGGCCGCCACCGAGGTCACCGACCTGCGCGACCGGTACGTCTCCGACCTGTCCGGCGGGCAGCGCCAGCGGGCGTGGCTCGCGATGGCGGTCGCGCAGGAGACGGACCTGCTGCTGCTCGACGAGCCCACGACGTTCCTCGACATCGCGCACCAGTTCGAGGTCATGGACCTGTGCGCCCGCCTGCACGAGGAGGGCCGGACGCTGGTCGCCGTGCTGCACGACCTCAACCAGGCCGCCCGGTACGGGTCGCACGTCATCGCGATGAAGGCCGGGCGCGTCGTCGCCGAGGGCCCCCCGCAGGACGTCGTGACCGAGGCGCTGGTCCGGGACGTGTTCGGCCTCGCCGCGCGGGTGCTGCCCGACCCCGAGACCGGGACGCCGATGGTCGTGCCCGCCCGCCGCGACGCCCACGTCCGCCACGGGGGCGACGGCGCCTGACCCCGGGCCGCGCCGCGCCCGACCCGGGGGCGCGGGTCCCCCCGCGGCGTCCGGCCGTGAGGGGAGGGTTCTGCCGGACACGCCCCGGCGTGTCGTGCTCGAACCCTCCACTCACGACTCGCGAGGGGGTGAGGGGGCGGCGGCGACGCGCCGCGGGGGCGGGGTCGGAGCCCGTGGGCGAGCGTCCCGGCAGAGGACGGGGTCTGAAACCGGTGATCGGGGGGCGAGTGCGCAGGCTCGTCCGGGGCGGCCGTGGTGCGTGAAAACGTTCGGCTACGCTGCCCGGGTGTCGACAGCGCCCCGGAAGGCTCCCGTCATCGCGGACGTGGCCCGTGTGGCCGGCGTGTCGGTGCCCACCGTCTCCCGCGTGCTGACCGGGGCCGTCCCGGTGAGCCCGGAGCGCCGCGAGCGGGTGCTCGCCGCGATCCGCGAGCTCGGGTTCCGGCCGAACGGCGCGGCCCGGGCGCTCGTGCGCGGGCAGCAGTCGATGGTGGCGGTCCTGACCAGCAACACCACCCGCTACGGGTACGGCATGACCCTGCAGGGCATCGAGGAGGCCGCCCGCCAGGCGGGGTACCTCGTGGTGATCTCGGTGGTGGAGACCCCGGACCGCGCGACGGTCGCGGCGGCCGTGGACTCGATGCTGGGGCAGCCGATGGCGGGCGCCGTCGTGCTCGAGTACGACCCGGCCGGCGCCGCCGCGCTCGCCGCCGTGCCGCCGTGGCTGCCCGTGGTGGCCGCCGCCCCCGTGCCCGGCGGTGAGACCTCCCCGGGGGTGCCGCACGCCTACATGGACGACCACGCCGCCGCCGTGCAGGCCACCCGCTACCTGCTCGACCTCGGGCACCGCACGGTGCACCACGTGGGGATCCCCTCGACGGGCGGCCCCAGCGCCCGGACGCTCGGCTGGCGCGAGGCGCTGGAGGCGGCGGGCGCGCCGGTGCCCGCGGTGGTCGCCGCCGACTGGGCGCCCACGTCGGGCTACGACGCCGGGCTGGCGCTCGCGGAGGACCCGGACGTCACGGCGGTGCTCTGCGGCAACGACGAGATCGCGATGGGCGTGATGAAGGCGCTCGCGGACCGGGGCCGCCGGGTGCCGGAGGACGTCTCCGTCATCGGCTTCGACGACCACCCGCTCGCGCAGCTGTGGTCCCCGTCCCTGACGACCGTCCGCCAGGACTTCGCCGCCCTGGGCCGGCAGGCCTTCGCGCTGCTGACCGCGTCGATGCAGGACGGGCCGCCGCCGCGGTCGATCACCGCCCGGCCGGAGCTCGTGCTGCGCGGCACGTCGGGCCCGCCCCCGCGCTGACCCGCCCCCCGCTCCCGCCCCCGCCCCGCCCTCGCGCCCGCCCCCCGCGCCCGTCCCACCCC
>JAEWGQ010000301.1 GCA_023388235.1 Actinomycetes bacterium
ACGCCCGGGCGCAGCGCGTCCTCGCGGGCCTCGGGCTGGCGGAGGTCGACCCGGACCGGCCCAGCGGGAGCCTGTCCGGGGGGCAGCGCAGCCGGCTCGCGCTCGCTGCGGTCCTCGTGCGGCGGCCGGGCGCGGTGCTGCTCGACGAGCCGACCAACCACCTGGACGACGACGCCGCCGGGTTCCTCGCCGCGGCCCTCGCCGACCTGCCCGGCGCCGTCGTGCTGGCCAGCCACGACCGGGTCTTCCTGGACGAGGTGGTCACGGACGTCCTCGACCTGGACCCGCTGCTGGGCGGAGCCCGCGTCGTGGGCGGGCGGTTCGCGGACTACCGCGAGGCGCAGCGGGTGGCCCGCCGGCAGTGGCAGGAGCGGTGGGAGGCGGAGCGCGAGGAGGTCGCCGGGCTGCGCGCCTCGCTCGCGGGGGACGGCGTCGCGCGGGCCGTGGCGCCGGGCCGGGCGATGACCGACCGGAACAGGATGGCCTACGGCCGGTACGGCGACCGGGTCGCGCACCAGGTGTCCCGCCGGGTGCGGGACGCCCGGCGGCGGCTGGACGAGCTGGAGGCGGCGCCGGTCCCCCGGCCGCCGCGCGAGCTCCGGTTCCGGGCCGTGCTCACGGGGGAGGCGCGCGCGGACGGGCTCGCGGTGGCGGTCCGGGGCGCGGAGGTCCCGGGCCGGCTCGCCGTCGACGCGCTCGACGTGCACCGGGACACGGCGCTGCTCGTCACCGGGCCCAACGGCTCCGGGAAGTCGACGCTGCTGCACCTGCTGGCCGGCGACCTGGCACCCGCCCGGGGGACCGTGCAGCGGGCGCGCGGGACGCGGGTCGCGCTGCTGGAGCAGGACGTCGGGCTGGCCGACGACCCCCGCACGCCGCGCGCGGTGTACGACCTGGTGACGGACGGGTCCGCGGGCGCGATCCCGCTGGTGGAGCTCGGCCTGGTCGCCCCGCGGGACGTCGACCGCCCCCTGCGCGAGCTCTCGGTCGGCCAGCGGCGGCGGGTGGTGCTCGCGCTGCTGGTGGCGCAGGCGCCCGACGTGCTGCTGCTCGACGAGCCGACGAACCACGTCTCCCTGACGCTGGCGGACGAGCTCGCCGAGGCGCTGCGCACCGCGCCGGGGGCCGTGGTCGTGGCGTCGCACGACCGCTGGCTGCGGCGGACCTGGCACGGGACGACCGCGCGGGTCGAGGACGGCAGGCTCGTGTCGTAGGGCGCTCGTAGGGTGGCGGCATGACCAGCACGGAGCCCACCGAGGGCGAGCAGCGGGCCGCCCGCGCCCTGGCGGAGTCGGGGGCGGCGCACCGGATCGTCCGGCACGGGCGGGTCGGGTCGCTGGCCGAGGCCGCCGCCGCGCGCGGGGTCGACCCGTCGGGGATCGTCAAGACGCTGGTGGTCCGGCGGGGCGACGACGACTACCTGTTCGTGCTCGTCCCGGGCGACCGCACGATCTCGTGGCCGAAGCTGCGGGCGCTTCTCGGGGTGAGCCGGATGTCCATGCCGGACGCCGCCACCGCGAAGGACGTCACGGGGTACGAGCGGGGCACGATCACGCCGTTCGGCTCGCTGCGGGCCTGGCCGGTGGTGGCGGACGCCCGGGTGCCGGGCCGGCCGGCGTCGATCGGCGGCGGCGGGCACGGGGTGGGCGCGACCCTGGACGGGGACGACCTGGTGCGGGTGCTGGACGCGACCGTCGCGGACGTGACGGATCCCGCACCGGAGGGCTGACGCCGGCCCGCGCGGGTCAAGCACGGGTCAACGGATTCTCGTGCACGGGAACACACGCGCACCCCGGGACGTTGGCCGGGATGCGCACGACGACGACCGCACGCGGTCGGGCCGCCGGTCGCGGGGCGCCAGCGGGTGCGCCGCGTTCCTGACGGGTCCATGATCGGGCGGCCGTGACGACCGGAGACGAGGACCGATGGACCAGACCGAGGATCCCACGAACCCCATCGGGGGGATCGACGTGACGACCGTGCAGGGACGCACGGTGGTCCGCATGTGGGGCGAGGTCGACGGCGCGCTGCGCGCCGAGGCCAGCGCGTCGATGGCGCAGGCGCTCGCCAGCAGCGCCCCCGTGGTGGTGGACGCGAGCGGGGTGACCTTCATCGACTCGTCGGGTCTCGCGTTCGTGCTGCAGCTGCACCTCGCGGCGACCGAGACGGGCCAGCGCCTCACCCTGCGCGACCCCCGGCGGGAGGTCGTCGGGCGGCTCGAGCTCATCGGCATGGCCGGCGAGATCGACCTGGAGCCGGAGGTCGCGGTCGCCTGAGGCCGCTCCGGGGGCTCGCGGCGAGTCCTCCCCAGGCACGCGCCACGCGCGTCGTCCACGGACCGACGCGGGGATGCCGGACGGTGTGGGTGCCCGCGGCTACCGTCGGGGCATGCGGCTGCTCCACACCTCCGACTGGCACCTCGGCCGCACCCTGCACGGCGTCGACCTGACGGCGCACCAGCAGACGTTCCTCGACCACCTCGTCGAGGTCGTCCGGGACGAGCGGGTGGACGCGGTGCTCGTGGCGGGCGACGTCTACGACCGGGCGATCCCCCCGGTCGAGTCCGTCGCGCAGCTCTCCGACGCCCTGCGGCGCCTCGCGGAGCACGCGGTGGTCGTGCTCACCCCGGGCAACCACGACTCCGCGATCCGGCTGGGGTTCGGCGCCGACCTGCTGCAGGACCGCGTGCGGGTGCTCGCCCGCCCGGCGGACGTCGCCCGGCCGGTGGTGCTGCCCGGCGCCGACGGGGACGTCCTGGTGTACGGCGTGCCGTACCTCGACCCGGACGCCGCCCGGCACGTGCTGGCCGCCGACGGCGCGGAGCCGCTCGCCCGGTCGCACGCGGCGGTGCTCGGGGCGGCCATGGACCGGGTCCGGGCCGACCTGGCCGCCCGCACGGCTGCCGCGGGGGGCCGGCCGCCGCGCTCCGTGGTCGTCGCGCACGCCTTCGTCGTCGGCGGGGCGGCGTCGGAGTCGGAGCGGGACATCCGCGTCGGCGGGGTGGACCACGCGCCCGCCGCGGTGTTCGACGGCGTGGACTACGTGGCCCTCGGGCACCTGCACGGCCCGCAGCGGGTGGGGGACCCGGACGGGCCGACGGTGCTCCGGTACGCCGGGTCGCCGCTGGCGTACTCGTTCTCCGAGGCACGGCACGCGAAGTCCACGGCGCTGGTGGACCTCGGCCCGACCGGCCCGGCGCAGGTGCGGCTGGTGCCGACGCCGGTGCCGCGCCGCCTGACGGACCTCGCCGGGCCGTTGGACGACCTGCTGGGCGCCGCGGGGGAGGCGCACCTCGACGACTGGGTGCGCGTCACCGTCACCGACGCGCACCGCCCGCCGGACCTGTACGCGCGGGTCCGCGGCCGGTTCCCGCACGCGCTGGTCGTGCAGCACCGGCCCGACCGGCCGGACGACGCGCGCGAGCGGCTCGCGCTGGTCACGGCCGCCGCGGACCCGGTCCAGGTCGCCGCCGACTTCGTCGCGCACGTGACCGGTGCCGCGCCCACCGACGCCGAGCGCCGCGTGCTGCGCGACGCCCACGAGCACGTCCTCGCCGCCGAGCGGAGCGCCTGATGCACCTGCGCTCGCTGACCGTCCAGGCGATCGGCCCGTTCGCAGGCCGGCACGTCGTCGACGTCGACGCGCTCGCCGCGTCGGGGCTGTTCCTGCTGGAGGGCCCCACGGG
>JAEWGQ010000305.1 GCA_023388235.1 Actinomycetes bacterium
GGTCGGTGGCGCCCACCGTCGCTCCCGGGTCGGTGGCGCCCACCGCGGCTCCCGGGTCGGTCCCTCCCACCGTGGTGCCCGGGTCGGTGCCGCCCACCGTCGCTCCCGGGTCGGTGCCGCCCACCGCGGCTCCCGGGTCGGTCCCACCCGCCGCGGCTCCCGGGTCGGCCCCGCCCACCGTGGCGTCCGGCGGCAGCACCCGGACGACGGCGCGCCGCGGGAGGCCGGCCCGCGCCGGGGGTTCGAGGTCCGGGACCAGCCGGACGTCCACCGCCGTGCTCATGTGCGGGCCCCCGTCCTCGGCGACCGGGTGCTGCCCGGCAGGCGGGCGGGGTGCGAGCGGCTCCGTCGGTGCTCGTGCGTCATGTGTCCTCCGTGTCAGGTCCGGCCTGGACGCCCAGGTCTACCCGTGGCCGGCGAACACGGTCCACCCGCCGCCGGCGGCCTGGGGACAACCTCCGGGGTGTCGCGGCCGGGGTGTCCCAAGGGACCCGGTTCGTCCCGGATGTGCGCGCCGTGCGCCCCCCGGGCGGGCACACTGGTCCCGTGCGCCTCTACCTGCCTGCGACCCTGGACGAGCTCGACCACCTGCTGCGCGAGGGGACGCCGCTGCCCGCCCCGCGGCGGGCCCACGCGGTGACCCCAGCGCTCGCGGCGCTGCTGCCGGACGAGGACGAGGAGGGCGTGGAGTTCGCGGCGCAGCTCATGGCCGCGGACGACGCGCTGGTCCTGCTGGCGTCGCGGCCCGACGCGCCGGGGCTGCGGCTCGTCGTGACCGTCGAGGTCGCGGACGACGCCGTGCGCGAGGGCGCCCCGGAGGAGGGCGCGGGGGTGGACGACGAGGCGGCGAGCCTGGTCACCCTGGCCGCGGCGGTGACGCTGGACGAGGTGGTGTGCGCGCACGTCGACGAGCCCGCCGCCCGGGACGAGGTCGCCCGCGCGCTGGACGGGGACGACGCCGCGCTCGACGCCCTCGCCGAGCGGGACCTGCTCTGGTACGACGTGTCGGAGCTGGACCGCATCCCGCGCTGAGGCGGGCCGTGCCGGCGCCCGGTGGGCGTGCGACCCGCCGGCGGCGCCGGTCGCGTCCTCAGTCCTCCAGCAGCGGGTCCAGCAGCTGCAGCGCGGCGTGGTGCAGCCGCCCGTTGGACACCAGCGCCGAGCCGCCGAACGGCCCGTCGACGCCCTGCACGGACGTGAACCGCCCGCCCGCCTCGGTGACGATGGGGACCAGGGCGGCCATGTCGTGCAGCGCGAGCTCGGGCTCGGCGGACAGGTCGACGGCACCCTCGGCCACGAGCACGTGGGACCAGAAGTCGCCGTACGCGCGGGTGCGCCACACCCGGCGGGTCAGGGTCAGGAAGTGGTCGAGCCGCCCCTGCTCCTCCCAGCCGCCGAGGCTGGAGTAGGACAGCGAGGCGTCCTGCAGCCGCCCGACCTCCGACACGCGCAGGCGGGTGGCCGACGCGAGCGACCGGCCCGTCCACGCCCCGGACCCCTGCGCCGCCCACCACCGCCGGCCGAGGGCGGGCGCGCTGACGAGCCCGACGACGACCTGGTCGCCGTCCAGGAGCGCGATGAGGGTCGCCCACACGGGCACGCCGCGCACGAAGTTCTTGGTGCCGTCGATCGGGTCGACGACCCAGCGGCGCGGCCCGTGCCCGGTGTCGGCCATCTCCTCGCCGTGCACGGCGTCGCGCGGCCGGGCGCGGGACAGCTGGGAGCGCACGAGCTCCTCGGCCGAGCGGTCGGCGTCGGAGACGGGGGTGAGGTCGGGCTTCGTCTCGACCCGGAGGTCCTGCGCCTTGAAGCGGGACATCGTGAGGCCGTCCACCTGGTCGGCGATCACGTGGGCGAGGCGCAGGTCGTCGTCGTACCGGGTCATGGGCCCCAACCTATCCGGACCGGGGTGCTCAGCCGGCGGTGTCCGGTGCGGCGGTCCGGCTCACGAGCAGCCGGCGGAACGAGTCCACCCGTGCCGCGCGGGCGTCGCGCCCCTCGTCGTCCGGTGCGTCGGCCACCCAGTCGTCCAGCGCGCAGTCGGGCGCGTCGGCGGCGTGCGTGCAGCCGCGCGGGCACTCGGCGGCGACCTCCGCCAGGTCGGCGAACGCCCCGAGCAGGTGGTCCGGGTCGACGTGCGCCAGCCCGAAGGACCGCACCCCGGGCGTGTCGATCACCCAGGTGCCGCGGGGCCCGGGGACGCGCAGCGCGACCGCGGACGTCGAGGTGTGCCGGCCCCGGCCGGTGACGTCGTTGACGACGCCGGTGGCGCGGTCGGCGTCCGGGACCAGCGCGTTGACCAGCGTGGACTTGCCGACGCCGGAGTGCCCGACGAGCACGGACGTCCGGCCGGCGAGCGCCTCGCGCAGCGCGTCCAGGCCGGTGACGTCGTCGCCGTCGAGCCGCGTGACGACCACCCGCACGCCGATGGGCTCGTACAGCGCGCGCAGCTCGGCGGGGTCCGCGAGGTCGGCCTTGGTGAGCGCGAGCAGCACGTCCATCCCGGCGTCGTAGGCGGCGACGACGCAGCGGTCGATCATGCGGGTGCGGGGCTCGGGGTCGGCCAGCGCGGTGACGACCACGAGCTGGTCGGCGTTCGCGACGATGACCCGCTCGACGGGGTCGGTGTCGTCGGCGGTCCGCCGCAGCACGGTCGAGCGGTCCGCGATCCGCACGATCCGGGCCAGCGAGCCCGTGACGCCGGAGGTGTCGCCGACGAGGTCCACCCGGTCGCCGGGCACGACGCGCTCGCGGCCGAGCTCGCGGGCCTTCATCGCGATCACCACCCGCTCGGCCGGACCCTCGGCGTCGGCGAGGACCGTGTACCGGCCGCGGTCGACGCCGGTGACCAGCGCGCGCTCGGCGTCGGCGTGCTCCGGCCGGGTCTTGGTGCGCGGCCGCGACCCCCGCCGGCTCGGCCGGACCCGCACGTCCGACTCGTCGAGCGCCCGGCGCGCCACGGTCAGCGCCCCCCGCTCATCGCGCGTCCCCGGTGAGCATGCCGTCCCACAGCCCCACGAAGTCGGGGATCGTCTTCGCGGTGGTCGCGACGTCCTCGACGAGCACGCCCGGCACGGCCAGCCCGAGCAGCGCGCCGAACGTCGCCATGCGGTGGTCCGCGTAGGTCCGCACGGTCCCGGCGTGCAGCGGCCGGGGCGTGACGACCAGCCCGTCGGGGGTCTCCTCGGCGTCGCCGCCCAGCCGGGTGATCTCGGCGGACAGCGCCGCGAGCCGGTCGGTCTCGTGCCCGCGCAGGTGCGCGATGCCGCGCAGCCGGGTGGGGGAGTCCGCGAGGGCGGCGAGCGCGGCGATCGTCGGGGCGATCTCGCCGGCGGCGTGCAGGTCCAGGTCCACGCCGCGCACCGTGCCCGTGCCGGTCACCGCGAGCACGTCGCCGTCGAGCCGGGTGGTCGCGCCCATCTGCTCGAGGATCCCGGGCAGCAGCCCGCCGGGCTGGGTCGTGCGGGCCGGCCAGCCCGGGACCCGGACGGTGCCGCCGGCGACCAGCGCCGCGCACAGGAACGGGGCGGCGTTCGACAGGTCCGGCTCGACGCGGACGTCGCGCGCCGCCACCGGGCCGGGCTCGACGCGCCAGACGGCGGGGACGCTGTCGTCCACGACGACGCCCGCCGCGCGCAGCACCGCCACGGTCATCTCGACGTGCGGCAGGCTGGGCAGCGTCGGGCCGGTGTGCCGGAGGGTCAGCCCCTCGTCGAACCGGGCGGCGGTCAGCAGCAGCCCGGACACGAACTGCGAGGACCCGGAGGCGTCGACCTCGACGGTGCCGCCGCGGACGCTCCCGCTGCCCGCCACGGTGAACGGCAGGTGCCCGGGCTCGCCCTCCTCGTGGACGGCGACCCCGAGGTCGCGCAGGGCCGCCAGCACGGGGCCCATGGGCCGCACGCGCGCGCCGACGTCGCCGTCGAACCGCACCGGCCCGTCCGCCAGGGCGGCGACCGCGGGCAGGAACCGCATGACCGTGCCGGCGAGCCCGCAGTCCACCGTCGCCCCGCCGCGGGACGTGCCGGGGGTGACCAGCCAGTCGCCGGGCGCGGCCGGGTCGTCCTCGATGCCGGTGCCGAGGTCCCGCAGCGCCTGCGCCATCAGCAGCGTGTCGCGGGAGCGCAGCGCCCCGCGCAGCCGTCCCGGCCCGTCGGCGAGGGCCGCGAGCACGAGGTACCGGTTGGTGAGCGACTTCGACCCCGGGACCTCGACCGTCGCGTCCAGCGGGTGCGCCGCCGTCGGGGCGGGCCAGTCGGCGGCGTCGGGTGTCTGCATGCGGGTCAGGCTATCGAGCCGGCTGCGTGCCCCGCGGACGCGTCCGCGGGGCGGCCGGGCTCAGCGGACGGCGTCGGCGACGGCCTGCTTCGCGGCCGAGGCCTTCTCCGCGGCGGCGCGCGTGGCGCGGGCGTGCTCGACCCGCCACCGCACGCTGGGCCGCCCCGCCGTGTCGGCTGCGGCGATCAGCGCCCCGCCCGACAGCGACACGGCGCGCAGGAACCGGCCCCGCCGCTCCGCCTTGTCGTGCGGCCCGAGCGCGGCGCGGTCCTTGCGGGACGCCGGGAGGTCCGCGGCGGCGAGCGGCAGGGTGAGCGCGGCGAGCGCGAGCGCGGCGCTGCGGGGTGCCCGGCCGGTGGCGAGCAGGAACGCCGCCAGCGCGGTGGCGCCGCCGTGCGCGCGCACCACCGTGG
>JAEWGQ010000351.1 GCA_023388235.1 Actinomycetes bacterium
CCTCCTGGGCCGTCGCCGGGTCGGTCCGCCCGGACTCCGCGAGGTCCGCGGACACGCCGCCGAGCCCGAGCAGCGGCAGGTCGTGCGCGTGCAGGGCCACCAGGTCGCGCCCGGACAGCGCGTCCCGCAGGTCCGCCAGGCCGCGCAGGTCGACCGCCCCGGTCGGGAGCCCGGTCGCCGCCGACCCGGCGCCGAGCGCCGCGAGCATCCCGGCCCCGCCGTCGTGCGCGACGGTGCGCCGGCCGCCGAGGCCCACGACGACCCGTCCCGCGCCGGTGTCGAGCGCCGCGGCGACGAGCGTCCCCAGCCCCGCGGAGGTCGTGGCCGTCACGGGCAGCGCCGCCGGGTCCGCCGCGCCGAGCGCGAGGGCGCCGTCGACGTACGCGGTGCGCGCCCCCGACGGCTCGTGCACGACCAGCACCGCGCCCGGCACGACCGCGCCGTGCGCGTCGGTGGTGGTCACCGACAGCAGGTCGCCGCCGCGGGCGGCCCGCACCGCGTCGACCAGACCGGGACCGCCGTCCGAGAGCGGCAGCGGCACGAGCGTGTCGCCGGGCGCGCCCTCCCGCCAGCCGTCGCTGATCGCGGCGACCGCCTCGGGCGCCGTCAGCGCGGGCCAGGGGTCGCCGGCGGGCACGCCGCGGGGACGGGCGGGGCCATCGTCCGGGCGCGCGTCGAACCGGCCGGGGGCGACGAGGACGTGCACGCGGCGATCCTCGCACGCGCCCGGTCGCCCGGTGCACGGAGGTCCTGGTCAGCGCGCGGGGGCCCTGTGGGATGATCCTGCGCGTGAGTCTGCTCGCCCCCGAGGCCGCCTTCGCGGAGCCGCTGCCCTCCGCCCTCCTGCTGCTCGGCCGCGGCACCGACCTCGCGTCCGAGCGCGGCGTCGAGTGCACCGGCGCCCTGCCCGCCGCGTCGGACCCCGACCTGGTCGAGCGCGCCCGCGCCGCGCGCGCCGCCCTGGGCGACCGCGCGTTCGTGCTGGGCCACCACTACCAGCGCGACGAGGTCATCGACTTCGCCGACGTCACCGGCGACTCGTTCAAGCTCGCCCGCGAGGCCGCCGCCCGGCCCGACGCCGAGTACATCCTGTTCTGCGGCGTGCACTTCATGGCGGAGTCCGCGGACATCCTCACGTCCGACGCGCAGCAGGTCGTGCTGCCGGACCTGGCGGCGGGCTGCTCGATGGCGGACATGGCGGCGATCGACCAGGTCGAGGACGCCTGGGACGTGCTGGTCGAGGCCGGGATCGCGCAGGACACCGTGCCCGTCACCTACATGAACTCGACGGCGGCCATCAAGGCGTTCACCGGCCGGCACGGCGGCACCGTGTGCACGTCCTCCAACGCGCACGTGGCGCTGCGGTGGGCGTTCGACCGGGTCGGCGGCGTCGAGGGCACCGGCAAGGTGCTGTTCATGCCGGACCAGCACCTCGGCCGGAACACCGCCGTCCGGCAGCTCGGCATCCCGCTCGAGGCGTGCGTCGTGTTCGACCCCCGCAAGCCCGGCGGCGGCCTGACCGTCCAGCAGCTGCGCGACGCCCGGATGATCCTGTGGCGGGGGCACTGCTCGGTGCACGGCCGGTTCAGCGCGCAGAACCTCGTCGACGTCCGCGCGGCGGTGCCGGACGTGACCGTGCTCGTGCACCCGGAGTGCCGGCACGAGGTCGTCACCGGCGCCGACATGGTCGGGTCGACGGAGTACATCATCCAGGCGCTCGACGCCGCGCCCGCCGGCTCGGCCTGGGCCATCGGCACGGAGCTCAACCTGGTGCGCCGGCTCGCGGCCGCCCACCCGGACAAGCGGATCTCGTACCTGGACTCGACGGTCTGCTTCTGCTCGACCATGAACCGGATCGACCTGCCGCACCTCGTCTGGGCGATGGAGTCGCTGCGGGACGGTCGCGTGGTCAACCGCATCGTGGTCGACGCCGACGACGCCCACTGGGCGCGCGTGGCGCTCGACCAGATGCTCGCGCTGCCCGGGTACTGACGCCCGGGCGGCCGGTCGCCGAGGGGAGGACGACGTGGGCAGGGGACGCCCGCTGCGGATCGGGATCGTGGTGTTCGACGACGCCGAGGAGCTCGACGTCGTCGGCCCGTTCGACGTGCTGACGGCCTGGGCCGCCCGCTCCGCCCTGCGGCCGGAGGTCGTGACGTTCTCCGCCGACGGCGCCGGGGTGCGGTGTGCGAAGGGCCTGCGGCTGCTTCCGGACACCTCACGGGCGGACGTGGGGCCGCTGCACGTGCTGGTGCACCCCGGCGGGCTCGGCACCCGGGCGCTCGCCCGGGACGCCGACCACCTCGCGTGGGTGCGGGCGCGACGCCGGGACACCGCCCTCATGGCGTCGGTCTGCACCGGCGCGCTGGTCTACGCCGCCGCCGGGCTGCTCGCCGGCCGGCCGGCGACGACCCACTGGGCGGCGCTCGACGAGCTCGCCCGGCTCGACCCGAGCGTGCTGGTCGACACCGAGGCCCGCTTCGTGGACGACGGGGACGTGCTGACCTCCGCGGGGGTGTCCGCCGGGATCGACATGGCGCTGCACCTGGTGGCGCGGCTCGAGTCGCGCAACGTCGCGCGGGACGTGCGCCGGGGCATCCAGTACGACCCGGCACCGCCCGTCTGACGCGCGGGGCCCGGCCGGGGACGTCCCGGGCGGCGCGGGCGACGTCCCGGGCGGGCGGCGTCCTGCGCGGCGACCCCCCGCGCGGCGGCCTCCCGCGCCGCGACGGCGGTGCTCCCGCGCCGGCCGCGTGGTCGGCGGCCGGCGCGGGTCCGGCTCAGACGGCCAGGCGGGCCAGCAGCAGCGCCTCCGCCAGCACGACCCGCTCGAGCTCGCCGAGGTGCACCGACTCGTTCGCGCCGTGCGCGCGGGAGTCCGGGTCCTCGACGCCCGTCACGAGGATCGCGGCGTCGGGGTACACCTCGAGCAGGTCGGCGATGAACGGGATGGACCCGCCGATGCCGATGTCCACCGGGTCGGTGCCCCACGCGTCGGCGAACGCCTGCCGCGCGGTGCGCATCGCCGACGAGTCCGCCGGCGCCTGGAACGGCTTGCCGAGGTCCCCGTCGCGCACCGTCACCCGCGCACCGAACGGCGCGTTGGCCTCGAGGTGCGCGCGCAGGGCGGCCAGCGCCGCGGCCGGGTCCTGCCCGGGGGCGATGCGCATGGACAGCTTGGCGGTGGCGCGCGGCGCGATCGTGTTGCTCGCGGTCGCGACGCGCGGGGCGTCCAGGCCGATGACGGCGATCGTCGGGCGCGTCCACAGCCGGGCGGTGATCGGCCCGGTGCCGGCGAGGGCGACCCCGTCGAGCACCGAGGCGTCCGCGCGGAACGCGGCCTCGTCGTAGTCGACCGCCGGGTCCGGCGCCGTGACCAGCCCCGCGACGGCCACGTCGCCGGCGTCGTCGTGCAGCGTCGCGATCAGCCGCGACAGCAGCGTCACGGCGTCGAGCACCGGGCCGCCGAACATGCCGGAGTGCACCGCGTGGTCGAGCACGGCGACCTCGACCTCGAGGTCCACCAGGCCCCGCAGCGACGTGGTCAGGCCGGGCACGCCGACCTTCCAGTTCGAGGAGTCCGCCACGACGATGACGTCGGCCGCGAGCAGGTCGCTGTACGTGTGCAGGAACCGGGTGAAGGACGGCGACCCGACCTCCTCCTCGCCCTCGACGAACACGGTCACGCCGACCCCGAGCTCGTCGCCGAGCACGCGCAGCGCGCCCAGGTGCGCCACGACGCCGGCCTTGTCGTCCGCGGCGCCGCGCCCGAACAGGCGGCCGTCGCGCTCGGTCGGCTCGAACGGCTCGGTGTCCCAGTCCTCGCGGGCGCCGGGCGGCTGCACGTCGTGGTGCGCGTACAGCAGCACCGTCGGGGCGCCGGCGGGCGCGGGGCGCCGGGCGACGACCGCCGGGGCACCGGGCGTGCCGTCGGGGCGCTCGACGGACAGCACCTGCACCTCGGGCAGACCGGCCTCGCCCAGCAGGCGGGCGACCTGCTCCGCGCTGGCGGCGACGTGCGCCTGGTCGAAGTCCGCGTTCGAGACGCTGGGGATCCGGACCAGGGCCTCGAGGTCCGCGCGGACGCCGGCGAAGGCCTCCTGGACGCGGGACCGCAGCTCGGGCACGGACGGGAGGGCGGGGGTCGTCGGCTCTGTCACGGAGTCCCACGCTACTCGACTACCCTGGAGGGGTGTTCGGACGCAGCAAGGACGGCAGCACGGGCGGCACCACGCAGGCGCCCCTGACCGAGGAGACCCCCGGCATGACCGAGGTCCCCGGCTCGGGCAAGGGCCGCCCGACCCCGAAGCGGAAGGTCGCCGAGGCGGCCAACCGCCGCCCGCTCGTGCCCGCCGACCGCAAGGCCGCCGCCAAGGAGGCCCGCGCGGCCCAGCGCGTCGAGCGCGACCGGCAGTACGCGGCGATGCAGACCGGCGACGAGCGGTACCTGCCCGCGAAGGACAAGGGCCCGGTCCGCCGGTACGTCCGCACCTACGTGGACGCCCGCTGGAGCCTCGGCGAGCTGTTCCTGCCCGTGGCCATCGTCATGCTGCTCGCCAACATGCTGCTGACCACCTGGAACCCGAACATCGCGTTCCTCGGCCTGGCGCTGCTGTACCTGTTCATCATCGCGATGGTCGTGGACGTCGTCATCATGTGGCGCCGCCTGCGCAAGCGCCTGATCGCCAAGTTCGGGCCCGACGCCATCCAGCGCGGCCTGATGATGTACGCCGTGACCCGCGTGTTCCAGATCCGCCGGGCCCGCCTGCCCAAGCCGCAGGTGAAGCACGGCGAGTACCCGGAGTAGACCACCCGGCGGGGCGTCCTAGGGTGGGAGGCATGGTCAACTACCGCCACCTGGGCCGCTCCGGCCTCAAGATCTCCGAGATCACCTACGGCAACTGGCTCACCCACGGCTCGCAGGTCGAGAACGACGCCGCGACCGCCTGCGTGCGCGCCGCGCTCGACAACGGCATCACGTCGTTCGACACGGCGGACGTCTACGCGAACACCGCCGCGGAGACCGTGCTCGGCGAGGCCCTCAAGGGCGAGCGCCGCCAGTCGCTCGAGATCTTCACCAAGGTCTACTGGCCGACCGGCCCCAAGGGCCCGAACGACAGCGGCCTGTCCCGCAAGCACATCATGGAGTCGATCGACGGCTCGCTGACCCGCCTGCAGACCGACTACGTCGACCTGTACCAGGCGCACCGCTACGACCACGCGACGCCGCTCGAGGAGACGATGCAGGCGTTCGCCGACGTCGTCCGCCAGGGCAAGGCGCTGTACATCGGGGTGTCCGAGTGGACGGCCGACCAGATCCGCGCGGGCCAGGCGCTCGCGCAGGACCTCGGCTTCCGGCTCGTGTCGAACCAGCCGCAGTACTCCGCGCTGTGGCGGGTCATCGAGGGCGAGGTCGTCCCGGCGTCCGAGGAGCTCGGGCTGTCGCAGATCGTCTGGTCCCCCGTCGCGCAGGGCGTGCTCACCGGCAAGTACCTGCCGGGTCAGCCGCTGCCGGCCGGCTCGCGCGCGACGGACGAGAAGGGCGGCGCGCGCACCGTGCAGCAGTTCCTCGACCGCCCCAACGTGCTCGAGCGCGTGCAGCAGCTCCGCCCCGTGGCGGACGAGCTCGGCCTGTCGCTGGCGCAGCTCGCCGTGGCGTGGGTGCTGCAGAACACGAACGTCGCGGCGGCGATCATCGGAGCGTCCCGCCCGGAGCAGGTCGTGGAGAACGTCAAGGCGTCCGGCGTCGAGATCCCGGCCGAGCTCATGGCCCGGATCGACGAGATCCTCGGCGACGCCGTCGTGTCGGACCCCGCCGAGACGGCGAAGTCCTCCCCCGCCACGCGCTGACCCCCGCGGGCACGCCGCACGCGGGACGCGCGCGGAGCGCGCACGCACGACCCGCACGCACGACCCGCGCGCAGGGCCGGCCGTCCTCCGGGGCGGCCGGCCCTGCGCCGTGTCGGGGCCGTGCCACCGGCCCGGACGTGGCGCGGACGACGACAGCCGCCGGGCGGCGACGGGCGGCTCTCGCCCTCACCCGGCCACGCCTCCCGTGGCCTCCGGCCACCCGGGGGCCCGCCCGCTCAGTACGTCCCCGGCACCGGCACGGTCAGCAGGTCGCCCACACCCCGGCCGCTGTCGTGCACCAGCCGGCCCGGCACGCCCGCCACGACGGCGGCGACGTTGTGCCGGCTGGTCGTCCCGGGCGCCAGGTACGCACCGTGCCCGGTCGACTCGCGCCAGGTCGTGCCGTCGAGCGCCGCGTCGCGGGCCGAGAGCCCCGTGATGCCGGCGACGTGCGAGGGGTCGATGCCGAAGTGCCCGAGGTCGGACACGAGGTCGCCGCGCGCCTCGATCCGGAACACCTGCCCCTCGGGCACCTGCAGGTCGGCGACGTGGGACGTGCCGATCCCCGGGGAGCCCAGGACGACCGCCGCATCCACCCCCGTGTGCTGCTGGAGCGCGAGGCCCGCGGTCGTCGACCCGTAGGAGTGCCCGACGACGGTGAGGTGGGGGTCGGTGGCACGCGCGGCGTCGATGCCGCGGGTGAAGTCGGCGAGCGCCTGCGCGCCGGCCCGTGCGGAGTCGGCGCTGGTGACGAACCGCCCGCCGACGTCGTACCACTCGTCCCACTGGGGCGCCTCGTACCCGAGCCACGTGACGGCGGCGACCGTGCCGCCGTCGCCGTACCGGCGCGACTCCGACCGCGCCTCGTCGCGCAGACCCGCCATCGAGGCGTCGTAGCCGGCGAGCTGACCGTGCACGGTCGAGCCGAAGCCGGGCGTGAACACCGCGACGTGGTCCGCCGTGTCCACGTCGCCGACCGCGACCGCCGCCATGAGCTGCCGGTGCCCGCGGACGTCGAGCACCAGGAGCTGGCGGTTCCCGCGGCTGAGCACCCGGTCGACGCCGTCGAGGCCCGCGAGCTTCTCCCGGACGACCTCCAGGCGCGCGTCGTCGCTGGTGAACATCCCGCCGAACGGCCGCGCGTCCAGCGCGGCGCGCAGGCGGTCGGCCTCGGCGGTGAGCTCCGTCCGGTACCGGCCGAGCAGCACGCGGTTCGCGCGGTCCCGGACCCGGGCGGGCACGCCGTCCGTGCCGCCGAGCCACTCGGGGTGCGTGGCGAGCACC
>JAEWGQ010000380.1 GCA_023388235.1 Actinomycetes bacterium
TCGGCGCCCTCGCGCAGCGACCGCGTCATCCGGCGCAGCGCCCGGAACGTCGTCTCCCGCTCGGCGTCGGTGAGACCCGCGAGCATGCGCAGCTCGACCGCGCGCACCGCGGCGGTCGCCCGCTCCAGCTGCTCCCGCCCGTGCGGCGTGAGCTGCGTCGGGAGGACCCGGCCGACCGGGGGCGCCGCCGGGCGCGTCACCGACCCGTCGCGCTCGAGCGCCTGCAGCAGCACGTTCATCGACTGCCGCGTCACGAACGTCCCGCGCGCGAGCTCCGCGCTCGACAGGCCGGGCCGCTGGGCGAGGAGCTCCAGGCACGAGTAGTGCGTGATCGTCATCCCGAGCGGGCGGAGCACCTCCTCCATCGCTGCCCGGAGCGCGGCGGACGCCTCCTTCAGCGCGTAGCCCATCGAGGTCTCGAGGTCCACGCCGGCGGCACGTTGACTCATGTCAGGATTCTGACATACCGTGCCGATGTCAGGAGACTTACATCGAAAGAGGACACCATGGCCGTCACGGGACCCGACTTCATCTCCCTGCAGGTCCGCGACCTGCCCGCCTCGCAGGCGTTCTACGAGCACTACCTCGGCCTCGTCCGCTCCCCCGCGGGCCCGCCGCACGCCGTGGTGTTCACGACCACGCCGATCGCGTTCGCGCTGCGCGACCTCGCCCCCGGCGTCGACCTGGACGCCGCGGGACAGCCCGGGATCGGCACGGCGATCTGGCTGCACGCCACCGACGTCCAGGGGATCCACGACGCGCTCGTCGCCGACGGGCACACGATCGTGACCGACCCCGTCGACGGGCCGTTCGGGCGCACGTTCACCCTGGCCGACCCCGACGGCTACCGGATCACCCTGCACGACCGCGCCTGAGCGGCCCGCGCCGGCGGGGCGGGCAGCACGCGAGCCGGAGCACGACCCCGAGCACGACGGAGGCCCCGACCCGCACGCACGCGGTTCGGGGCCCTCCGGCTGGCGAGGTGTCGATCCCGCAGCCAGGACGGCCGCGCTGACGCCATGACGGGCGACTGTGCCGCGTCTGCAGGGAGCTCCTGAGCGACGCGCGCAACTACGCCACGGGTGCGCGAGTCACGTCGTACGGGTCCCAGTCGAGCCGCCAGAAGGCTTCGAGCCCATGGGCGCGGATGAACTCCCGCTCGCTGCGATGGACCGGGTACAGCCCCTGCAGGTGGAGTGGATGGTCGTCACCGACCTCGATCCACGAGTCCTCCTGGTCGAGCACCATCGGCGCGAGCACCACGAAGCCGTCCATCGTGCTCTCAGCCGCAACGGCCTCGCCGAAGTCGAGCGTGTCCCCGTACCGGAACGGGCAGCTGCCACGCAGCTGCTCGGCGAGGAACGCCGCAGCCAGCACCCACGCCGGGTCCTGTGACCTCACACAGATGCAGAGCTCAGGCCGCCCGTGCTGCCACAGCGCGTTCTCGGCGAGCGACAGGCCGTAGGTCAGACCCGTGAAGAGCCCCTCCTCGGGCAGGTCCCGGTAGCCGATCGCCGTGACCCCCGGGAGGTCCGGGTGGCTCGACTCCACCGTCCAGAACCGGGGCACTGCACCGCCCGCCAGCGCGTCGAGGTGGGCGACGTAGCGCTCGACGCGGCTGGGTGCTGACGTCACTCGGTCATCGTGCCTCACCCGACCGCCTCAGCAGAGCCGCGGCGCGCAGCGATCGGCACGGGCGCCGGGCTCCCAGCGAGGCGCCACCGGGAGCCGCGGCGGTCTCTGCTCCCCCTGCCGGGGCTTCTGGCAGCAGAAGGGCCCCTCACCGGCTTGCGCAGGTCAGGGGCCCTTCTGTGTTACCACTCTGGCGGTAGCGGTGGGATTTGAACCCACGGTGGACTTTCACCCACACACGCTTTCGAGGCGTGCTCCTTAGGCCGCTCGGACACGCTACCTCGGCACGGGAGCCTACCGGATGCCGGGGCGAACTCCCGCATCGGGCGACGTAGCGTGGGTGCGTGACGTCCCCCACCCCGCCCCGCCTGCCGGTCCCCGCCCACGACGACCCGCGTCCGCGCCCGGGCACGGTGGACGACGCGGTGGCGCTGCTGCGGGGCAGCCGGGTGGCGGTGCTGACGGGGGCGGGGCTGTCGACGGACTCGGGGATCCCGGACTACCGGGGCCCGGACTCGCCGCCGCGCAACCCGATGACGTACCAGCAGTTCGTGGGGGACGCGGCGTTCCGGCGGCACTACTGGGCGCGGAACCACGTGGGCTGGCGGTTCGTGCACCGGACGCAGCCGAACGCGGGGCACCGGGCGCTGGCGTCGATGGAGGCGCACGGCGTGGTGGTGGGCGTCATCACGCAGAACGTGGACCTGCTGCACGAGCAGGCCGGCTCCCGGCGGGTGATCGACCTGCACGGGCGGTACGACCGGGTGGTGTGCCTGCGCTGCGGGCGGACGGTGTCCCGGGCCGAGCTGGCCGAGCGGCTGGAGGCGCTGAACCCGGGGTTCGCGGAGTCGGTGGGCGCGGTGGACGACGTGGAGATCGCGCCGGACGCGGACGCGGTGATCGAGCGGACGGCGGACTTCGTGGTGGCGGACTGCTGGCTGCCGGACCCGGACGGCGGCGACGGGCCGTGCGGCGGGATGCTGAAGCCGGACATCGTGTACTTCGGCGAGACGGTGCCGCCGGCGCGGGTGGCCGCGGCGTACGCGCTGGTGGACGAGGCGGACGCGCTGCTCGTGGCGGGGTCGTCGCTGACGGTCCAGTCGGGGTTGCGGTTCGTGCGGCACGCGGCGGCCGGCGGGAAGCCGGTGGTGATCCTCAACCGGGGGGCGACGCGGGGCGACCCGCTGGCGACGCTGACGCTCGACGCGGGGACCTCGGAGACGCTCGTGGAGCTCGCCGCGCGCCTCTGACCTGGCCCGCCGCACGCCCGCGGCAGGCCCGCCGCGGGGTCCGGCGCGGGGCCTGCGGTGCTCCGGTCGTCACCGGCACGGGTTCGTGGGACCCTGCGCTCGTACGGCCCGTGCGGAGTCCCGCGGGCGACGTCCGGTGTCTTGCGGCGGCACCCCCTGCCCCCTATAGTCGCGGCATGTGGCATCGTTGCCACACATCGCGGGCGGGCGGCGGGGGCAGGCCACCGACCGGCGATCACGGTCGACTGGAGGCCTCGATGACGCAGCTCAGAGCCGACACCGCCCCGGCGGTCGCCCGCTCGTCCCGGGCCCCGCGCAAGCGGCGCACCAAGGTCCCGTACAACCGGCGCGAGGCGCTGTCCGGGTACCTGTTCATCTCCCCCTGGATCGTCGGGTTCCTGGTCTTCACGGCCGGCGCGATGATCTACAGCCTGGTGATCTCGTTCAGCCACTACAACCTGGCGACCAACACAGCCCGCCCGGCGGGGTTCAGCAACTACGCGCAGCTGTTCGAGGACCCGCGCGTCGGCACCGCGCTGGCGAACACCCTGTTCTACGCCGTGCTCGCCGTGCCGCTGGAGATCCTGGTCGCGCTCGCCCTGGCCTCGCTGCTCAACCAGGCGGGCCGCGGCGCGGGATTCTTCCGGACCGTGTACTACCTGCCGAAGATGACGCCGGCCGTCGCGACCGCCGCGGTGTTCTTCCTGCTGCTGAACGGCAACACCGGCGCCGTCAACCAGTTCCTGCGGATCTTCGGGATCGAGGGCCCGCAGTGGCTGGTCGACCCCGCGTGGATCAAGCCGTCCATCGTGCTGATGACCCTGTGGGGCGTGTCCGGGACGATGGTCATCTTCCTGGCGGCGCTGAAGAACGTGCCGCGCGAGCTCTACGAGGTGGCGGAGCTCGACGGCGCGGGCGTGTGGCAGCGGTTCCGCAACATCACCCTGCCGATGATCTCGAGCGCCATCTTCTTCAACGTGATCGTGCTGTCGATCGCCGCGTTCCAGGTGTTCGACCAGGCGTACTTGCTGTTCTGGCGCGACCAGTCGAACGCGTCGCCCGAGGCGTCGCTGTTCTACGCGATCTACCTGTTCCAGCAGGCGTTCCGGCAGTTCAACTTCGGGTTCGCCGCGGCGATGGCGTGGCTGCTGTTCCTCATCATCATGG
>JAEWGQ010000387.1 GCA_023388235.1 Actinomycetes bacterium
CTGGTCAACAATGCCGGCATCCAGCAGCGCGACCACCACGCCGCCGACGACGCCGGCCACCAGCGGCAGGCGGCGCGCCGCGGGGCGCAGCAGGCCGCGCCGGTCCACCGGCGAGCCGAGCCACCAGGTCGCCTCCGCACCACCGGCGCCCACCGGACCGAGCCGCGCGGCCAGCGACAGCACCACGCCCGCCACGACGACGGCGGCGACCGCCACCACCGTCGGCAGGCTGATGCCCGTGGACAGCGCCTGGTCCGGCACGTGCGGCAGCGCGGTCCGCAGCTGCCCGGCCACGCCGAGCGCCACCCCGAGGCCGATCGCCGTCGTGACGACCGCGTAGTAGACGTCCCCGAGCACCTCGCCGATGCCCGCCCCCGAGCGGCGACGCGCCACCTGCGAGGTGTACCGGCGGATCGAGCGCGCGGCCGGGACCGGGGTGACGCCGTCCGACGGGGCGACCGCCGGGGCGGGGGCGTCGTCCCAGGTGGCCGGCCCGCCCGGGGTCCCGGCGTCGCCGGGGTCGCCCGCGACGGCCGCGAACTCGTCGACGGCGCCCGCGCCGCCGGTCACAGCACGCCCGGGCGCAGCGCCTCGACGGCGTCCGCCACGCTCAGCAGCCGGGAGCTGTCGTCCGCGACCAGGACCGCGCGGTCCGCGACCGTGCGCAGCAGCTCCGGGTCGTGCGTCGCGAGCAGCACCGAGCCGCCCGCGCGCTTCTCCGCGACCAGCCGCTCCGCCAGCTGGTCGCGCATCGCGACGTCCAGGCGCTGCTCCGGCTCGTCCAGCACCAGCAGGGAGCGCGGCCGCACCAGGCCGGCGGCGAGCAGCAGCCGGCGGCGCTGACCCGACGACAGCGCGACGGGGAGCGCGGAGGCGTGCTCGGTCAGGCCGAACTCCTCCAGCAGCTCGTCCACCACGGCGTCCGCGCCCTGCACCCCGTGCCCGCGGGCCGTGAGGTACAGGTGCTCCGCGACGGTGAGCGCCGGGAAGTACGCGTCGTCGTCCAGCACGGAGGACACGCGGGTGCGGAAGCCGACCTCGCGCTCGTCCACGGGGCGGCCCAGCACCTCCACGCGGCCACCGACCGGCTCCAGCAGGCCGAGCACCGCGCGCAGCACGGTGGACTTGCCGGACCCGTTCAGGCCGACCAGCGCGAGCGCGCGGCCGGGCGGGAGGGTGAAGGACACCGGGGCGCACACGGGCTCCCCGCCGTAGCCGACGAGCAGGTCGACGGCACGGATCACGGGCTGCTTCGACACGGGGTGCAGCCTACGCACCGCGACGGGGCGTCCCGGCGGGACCGTGGGCCCGGTCGGGCGCCCGCGTCAGCTCCGGTCCAGGTACTCCTCGCGCTCCCCGGTCAGGAGCTGCTGGATCGCCGCGTCGAGCGCGGGGTGGCCGGCGAGGTCCGGGTCCTGCGCCACCAGCGCGCGCGCCGCCGTCCGCGCCCGCTCGATGACGTCGGCGTGCCGCGTCACCCGCAGCAGCCGCAGCGACGACCCGCGGCCGGACTGGGCGGCGCCCAGCACGTCGCCCTCGCGCCGCAGCTCGAGGTCCACGGTCGCCAGCTCGAACCCGTCGCGCGTCGCGGCCAGGGTCTGCAACCGGGTCTGCGCGGGCGTCCCGTCGACCGTGTCGGCCACGAGCAGGCACACCCCGGGGCGCGACCCGCGGCCGATCCGGCCCCGGAGCTGGTGCAGCTGCGAGATGCCGAACCGGTCGGCGTCCAGCACCACCATCACCGTCGCGTCCGGCACGTCCACCCCGACCTCGATGACGGTCGTCGACACCAGGACCGGCACGGCGCCGCTGGCGAAGTCCGCGAGCACGCGGTCCTTCTCCTCCGGCGTCATGCGGCCGTGCAGCTCGCCGACCCGGACGCCCGCGAGCGCCGGCGTCCCGCGCAGCTCCTGCGCCACCTCCGTCACGGCGTGCAGCGGCCGCGGCGGCGGGCCGGCGTCCTCCGCCCCCTCCGGCGGGGCGTCGGTCACCAGGTCCGCGCCGTCGACGTCGGCCCGCGCCGCGTCCCCGTCGATGCGCGCGCACACGACGTACGCCCGTCCCCCGCCGTCGACCTCCTCGCGGACCCGCTGCCAGGTGCGCGCGAGCCACCCCGGCCTGCCCGCGGGCACCACGTGCGTGACGACCTCGGCCCGCCCGGCGGGCACCTCGCGCAGCGTGGACGTCTCGAGGTCCCCGAAGACCGTCATCGCCACGGTCCGCGGGATCGGGGTGGCCGTCATCACGAGCAGGTGCGGCACGCCCCCGGCCTTGGCCCGCAGCACGTCGCGCTGCTCGACGCCGAACCGGTGCTGCTCGTCCACCACCACGAGGCCGAGGTCCGCGAACTGCACGTGCTCGGACAGCAGCGCGTGCGTCCCGACGACGACGCCCGCCGCTCCCCCGGCGATCTCCGCCAGCGCGCGCCGCCGCACGGCCGCCGGCTGGGAGCCGGTGAGCAGCGCGACGCGGGTCGCGACGTCCGCGCCGCCCAGCATCCCGGCCTCCGCCAGGTCCCCCAGCAGCGCGCGCAGCGTGCGGGCGTGCTGCGCGGCCAGCACCTCGGTCGGGGCGAGCAGGGCCGCCTGACCGCCGGCGTCGATCACCTGCAGCATGGCCCGCGCGGCCACGACCGTCTTGCCCGAGCCGACCTCGCCCTGCAGCAGCCGCTGCATCGGGCTGTCCGCGGCGAGCTGGCCGGCGATCACCTCGCCCACCTCGCGCTGCCCCGCCGTCAGCGTGAACGGCAGCCGGGCGTCGAACGCGTCGAGCAGCCCGCCCGCGCGCCGCGGGCGGGCCACCGCGGCCTGCGCCGCGAACCGCGCCGTCCGCCGGGCGAGCTCGGCCTGCAGCACGAACGCCTCCTCGAACCGGAGCCGGTCGAGCGCCCGGTCGAGCTCCTCCTGGTCGCGCGGCCGGTGGACGCCCACGAGCGCCTCGCGCAGACCGGGCATCGCGCCGCGCACCGCGTCCGGCAGCGGGTCGGGCAGGTCCGCGTCCGCCACCGACGACAGGACGACCTCGACCGCACCGGCCACCGCGAGGTTCGTCAGGCCCGCCGTCAGCCCGTACACCGGCCGCGGCCGGCGGGTCTCGAGCTCGCGCGTCGCCTCGTCGGCCGCGTCGTGCACCTCGTACAGCTCGAACTCCGGGTGCAGCAGCTGGTGCTGGCCCCGGTACTCCTTCACCGTCCCCGAGAACAGCCCCACCGCACCCGGCCGGAGCTCCTGCTCGAACCGCCGGAGCGCGCCCTGGTGCTTCGCGAACCACGTCAGGTGCAGCCGGTCGCGGCCGTTGCGCACGACGACCTCGAGGATCACGCCGCCGCGCGAGCGCATGGTGCGCATCGTGGACTGCTCGACCTCGGCGTCCACCGTGGCGTGCTCCCCGACCCGCAGGGTGCCGATCGAGGACATCTCGCCCCAGCGGTGGTAGCGCCGCGGGTAGTAGCGCAGCAGGTCGCCGACGGTCAGCACGCCGAGCTTCGCGAGCTTCTTCGCCGCGCCGGGGACCACGCGCCCGAGGTCCTGCTCCAGGTACGGCAGCGGCCGGACCACGGCGTCGTGCGGGGCGGTCACGCGCGCACCTGCTGGGTGGACGGCGCCGACGACGACGCGGGGCCGGGCGGCACCGGGCCGGGCGGGCCGGCGGCGGGCGTGGTCGGGCCGGGCG
>JAEWGQ010000207.1 GCA_023388235.1 Actinomycetes bacterium
CGGCGGCACCACGACCGTCGACGTCGACGGGCCGGACCTAGCGGCTGGTGTAGGTCGAACCCCCTGAACTGCCCGTGGACGCTAACGCTGCGGCGCGGCGCCCGAGGGGCCACCTAGGGTGCTGCCGGGGTCCGCGCGCCGGCAGGACGGGTGCTCCGCGCGACGCATGAGTCGCAGGCGTGCAGCCCGTTGAGGGGACGCGTTGAGTGGTGACCCGGGCCAGGCGACGGCGGGCCCAGACGCGTCCGCCAGGGGCGGGACGTCCACACGCAGGCTCACTGGACCGTCACCCCGTCCCGCTCCTCGGTGACGACCCACCGGCGGGTCGCGTGCACCCACTGCACCGTGATGAAGTGGTGCGGATGGAGGTCGTCCCGGACGTGCAGGTTGCTCATCACGCTGGCGCCCCAGGCGGTGTACCCGTCGAAGAGCGGGTTGTCCCGCAGGTCCTCCGCGACCCGCTGCACGAGGTCCTGGGGCACGTCCCGCCCGGGCTCGCGCATCATGAAGCCCGCACCGATGCCCATCGGCATCCCCGCGTTCACCCTGTCGAGCAGCGCTCTCCACTCCTGGTCGGACCGCACCGGGTCCTCCCGGAACGCCTGCCACACCGTCTGCAGAACCGGGGTGCCGTCGGGGGCTCCGGGAGCCGTGCCGTCATGTGACACGCCGACGGTGCCGGGGGTGTCACCGAGCACCCGGTCGTGGACGGGCAAGGTCGACGTCAGCTCGGGATAGGTCTGGGCGAGGTACGCGCGCATCCGGTCGAGCTCCGGCCGGTACGCCATCGCGTACACCGCGGGAAAGAGGGCGCGCTCGGGATCTGCCCTGTGCCGTGCGGTGCTCGCGCGACCCCGCGGCACCGTGCCGTCCTCACCGACGGCCAGCAGCACGTGGCCGGTGAACACCGGTTCGTCCACCGTGCGCCAGCCGACGCTGGCCTCGTCCCAGGGGTAGGGCGCGATCACGCTCGTCATCTCCACGCGCACCCCGAGCTCGTCCTCGATCCACGGCCGGACCGCCGCGTAGATCTGCTCGCGGTTGTCGAGCAGCCGGTGCTGCAGCCGGGAGTTGTCCCACATCTCCGGACGCTCGTACCCGAGGCGCTCCATCTCCTGCGCCGTGACCAGCACCGGCTCCTCGTCCCGCCCCACGTCCACGCACCCTCCCAGCGCCGTGACGACCACCAGGGCCAGCACACCGCGCGGTCTCCGGCCTCGTCCTGTGCGCCCGGTCGGCGACGAGCCCACCATCCGTGACCTCCTCGTCCCGGCACCCTCCGCCACCCGCCGGCACGCGTCACCTGCGGCGCGGCGATGTCGCGTCGGCGCCCGTCTGCTCGACGACCGGTCGTCGCACCGGGCGTCGAGCGAGCCTGGCGCATCCCTCGCGACCGGGACCGTAGCGCGCGGGGACCCAGCGGCTGCGCCACGTACGGCGCCCGGGCACCTCGATGGCGCCGACGTTGAGTGGCGCGACGGGCCGATCAGGGTGACGTGTGAGTGGTCACGCCCGGGCGGGCTGGTCCACCGCGCCGCCGTACCGCCGGTCGCGGCGGGCGTACGTCTCGATCGCCCGCCACAGGTGGCGCCGGTCGACGTCGGGCCACGGCTCGTCGAGGAACACCAGCTCGGCGTACGCGGCCTGCCAGATCATGAAGTTCGAGGTCCGCTGCTCCCCCGACGAGCGGAGGAACAGGTCGACGTCGGGCAGGTCGGGCTCGTCCAGGTAGCGCTGCACGGTCTTCTCGGAGACCTTGTCGGCGCGCAGCCGCCCGGCGGCCACGTCCTGGGCGATCGCCTTGGCGGCGTCGGCGATCTCGGCCCGCCCGCCGTAGTTCACGCACATGGTCAGGGTGCACGTGGTGTTGCCGGCGGTCTGCCGCTCGGCCTCCTCCAGCTCGGAGATGACCGACCGCCAGAGCCGCGGCCGGCGTCCGGCCCAGCGCACCCGCACGCCCCAGGAGTCCATGACGTCGCGGCGCCGGCGCAGCACGTCGCGGTTGAACCCCATGAGGAAGCGCACCTCCTCCGGCGACCGCGACCAGTTCTCCGTGGAGAACGCGTACGCGGACACGTGGGTCACGCCGATCTCGATGGCGCCGGCCACCACGTCCAGCAGCGACGCCTCCCCCGCGGCGTGCCCGGCGGTGCGCGGCAGGCCGCGGGCGTTGGCCCACCGGCCGTTGCCGTCCATGACGATCGCGACGTGCCGGGGCACGAGCTCGGGCGGGAGGACGGGCGGGCGGGCGCCGCTCGGGTGCGGCGGCGGGGGAACCGGCATCAGATCCTCTCGACCATCGGCAGCGAGCGCAGCGTGCGCTCGAGGTGGAACTGCGAGTACGCGGACACCAGGCCGTTGCCCTCCCGGCGGTGCCGCTCGGCGGACGCGTCGGCCACGGGCCAGTCGCCCACGAGCAGGGCGGCGAGCAGCGCCAGCGTCTCGGGGGCCGGCGCCGTCGCGCCCGGGGGGCGGCAGGCCACGCAGACGGCGCCGCCCTGGGCGACGGCGAACGAGTGGTGCGGGCCCGGGCGGCCGCAGCGGGCGCAGTCGGTGAACGACGGGGCCCACCCGGCGATGGCGAGGGCGCGCAGCAGGTAGGAGTCGAGCACCAGCCCCGGCGCGTGCTCCCGGGTCGCGAGGGAGCGCACCGCGCCGACCAGGAGCCAGTACTGCTGCAGCGCCGGCTCGCGCTCGGCCTCCACGAGCCGCTCGGCGGTCTCGAGCATGACGGTGCCCGCGGTGTACAGGGCGTAGTCCTCGCACACGGGGCGGCCGTACGCGCCGAGCGTCTCGACCTGCGTGACCACGTCGAGGTTGCGTCCGGTGCTCAGCTGCAGGTCGACGTGCATGAAGGGCTCGAGCCGCGAGCCGAACCGGGAGGTCGTGCGCCGGACCCCCTTCGCGACCGCGCGCACCTTGCCGTGGCTGCGGGTCAGGAGGGTGACGATCCGGTCCGCCTCCCCGAGCTTGTGGGTGCGCAGCACGATCGCCTCGTCGCGGTAGAGGCTCACGTCCCCATTGTCCCCCGCGGCGACCCGGGATGCCGCACCTGCACCGTCCGCGAGCCGGACCTCCCCGACCTGGGCACCGGAACGCCCGGCCCCGGGGCCGCGCGGTGTGTGCGCGGACGTGCCGGGGCCGGGCGCGAGGGCCGGCGAGGGGGTGGTGCCGACCCGGTTCCGGGGGTGCGGGTCAGCGCTGGGCGCGGTTCACCGCGGAGATGATCGCCTTCAGGGAGGCGGTCGTGATCGAGGGGTCGATGCCGACGCCCCAGAGGGTCCGGTCGCCGACGGCGCACTCGACGTACGCCGCGGCCGTCGCGTCGCCACCGGCGGACAGCGCGTGCTCGGCGTAGTCGAGCACCTGCACCTGGACGCCGACCTGGTCGAGCGCCGCCACGAACGCGGCGATCGGGCCGTTGCCCGCGGCCTCGACGGTCCGCTCGGCGCCGCCTTCGACGAGGTCGACCGTCAGCGTGTCCGGGCCGTCCTCGCCGCTGGTGGCCCGCGTGCCGCGCAGGGCGAACCGGCCCCACGGCGCCAGGTCCGACCCCGGCTCGACCGGCAGGTACTCGTCGGTGAAGATGCGCCACAGCTCGTCGGCGGTGACCTCGGACCCGTGCGCGTCGGTGTACTGCTGCACGACCTGCGAGAACTCGATCTGCAGGCGGCGCGGCAGGTCCAGGTCCCGCTCGGACTTCATCAGGTAGCTGATGCCGCCCTTCCCGGACTGCGAGTTGACCCGGATGATCGCCTCGTACGACCGGCCGACGTCCTTCGGGTCGATCGGCAGGTAGGGCACCGCCCAGACGATGTCGTCGACGCCGACGCCCTCCGCCTCGGCGTGCACGGCCATGGCGTCCAGGCCCTTCTTGATCGCGTCCTGGTGCGAGCCGGAGAACGCGGTGAAGACCAGGTCGCCGCCGTACGGGTGCCGCTCCGGGACGGGCATCTGGTTGCAGTGCTCGACGGTGCGCCGCACGTGGTCGATGTCGCTGAAGTCGAGCTGCGGGTCGACGCCCTGGCTGAACAGGTTCATGCCCAGGGTCACCAGGCAGACGTTGCCGGTGCGCTCGCCGTTGCCGAACAGGCAGCCCTCGATGCGGTCGGCGCCGGCCAGGTAGCCGAGCTCCGCGGCGGCCACCGCGGTGCCGCGGTCGTTGTGCGGGTGCAGCGACAGCACGACGTGCTCGCGGTACCGCAGGTTGCGGCCCATCCACTCGATCGAGTCGGCGTACACGTTCGGCGTCGCCATCTCGACCGTCGCGGGCAGGTTGACGATCACGGGGCGGTCGGCGGTCGGCTCGAAGACGTCCAGCACCGCGTTGCAGATCCGGGCCGCGAACGCCAGCTCGGTGCCGGTGTACGACTCCGGGCTGTACTCGTAGAACACCTGGGTGCCCGGGATGCTCTCCTCGTACTTGCGGCACAGGCGGGCGCCCTGCACGGCGATGTCGACGATGCCGTCCTCGTCGCTGCGGAACACGACCTCGCGCTGCAGCACGGACGTCGAGTTGTACAGGTGCACGATGGCCTGCTTCGCGCCGGCGATCGCCTCGTACGTCCGCTCGATCAGGTGCTCGCGGGACTGCGTCAGCACCTGGATGACGACGTCGTCGGGGATGCGGTCCTCCTCGATCAGCATCCGGACGAAGTCGAAGTCGGTCTGGGAGGCGGACGGGAAGCCGACCTCGATCTCCTTGAAGCCCATCTGCACCAGCAGCTCGAACATGGCGAGCTTGCGCGCCGCGTTCATCGGCTCGATGAGGGCCTGGTTGCCGTCGCGCAGGTCGACCGCGCACCAGCGCGGGGCCGTGGTGATCTGCTTCGTCGGCCAGGTCCGGTCCGGCAGGTCGACGCGGATCTGCTCGGCGAACGGGCGGTACTTGTGCACCGGCATGCCGGAGGGCTGCTGCGCGGTGCGGTCGTGGTAGCTCATCGGGGGTCCTTCGCTCGCGGGGGGCTGGTCGGGTCAGCCGGCACACCGAACTCCGCGACGAGGATCCGGCCTAGGAGGCCTCGTCGCGGCGGCGAAGGAGGAGGTTCCGCTGCTGGAGCACCCGGTCACCATACTCCGCACCGTCCGGTGGACCGCAAGCGCTCAGCATGCGGACCGCTCACCCGTACAGGATCAGCTCGTCGCGGGTGCGCAGCACCAGGTGGCCGCCCACCGCGGTGACCGCCCGCACGCCCTCCGGCACCGGCAGCGCCCACTCCAGCCCGCCGTCGGACAGCCGGCGGGCCTCCACGGTCGGGGTCCCCGCGCCGGTCCGCCCCGCCCCGAGCACCACCGTGCCGTCGGTCAGGGGCGCCCACCACATCAGCACCCGGCCCGGGGTCTCCCACACCTGCTCCCCGGTCCGCACGTCCACCACCTGGTAGCCGTCGACCCCGAGCAGCAGCAGGCGCCCGGAGGCCTGCAGCCGCGCCGCGCGGTAGGTCTCGAGCCGCCAGAGCTCGCCGCCACCGGGCAGCAGCCGGCCCACGAGCTCGCCGCCCTCGTCGAGCACGACGACGTCCGGCGGCTCGCGGTCGGTCGCGGTGAGCGCCGGGAACAGCGCGTCCGTCCGGAAGAGCTCGCGCCCGTCGCGGTCCCGCACCGCCCCGCCCTCGCCGGTGGACCACGTGCCGAACAGGTCGCCCTGCACCGCGCCGATGACGAACGACGCCGGCGGCGACGTGTCGATCGGGGAGCCGTCCGCCGCGTCCAGCACCGTCGCCGACCACCCCTGCACCACCACGAACGCGTCGTTCACCCGCAGCTCGGTGCCCGACACGATGCCCTCGCGCAGGCGGATCCGGTCCCCTCCGCGGTGCCACCACCGGACGTCCCCCGTGTCCCCGGCGTACCGCGCCACCCGCGCGTGCCCGTCCGGGTCGACGCTGAGGACCACGAGGTCGTCCCCGACCCGCTCGAGCGCGCCGAGCCGCCCGGTGAGCGTCCACGAGCCGCGCTCCTCCCCCGTGCTCGCGTCGAACGCCGCCACCCGGGCCCAGCGGTCGTCCGGCGCGGGGAACGGCGCCGTGGTCGGGTGGGCCGGGTCCGCCGGCACCACCGGGGGCTCGACGACGCACACCACGAGGTCGCCCACGTCCGCCGCGGCGTGCGGGCAGCCGGTCAGCGGCCGCGTCCCCGCCACGGGACCGAGGTCACGCTGCCACAGCCGCGCGCCCGTCTCCACGTCCCACGCGCCGACCAGGAACCGCCCGTCGTGCACGCCGGAGCTCACCAGCGCGTCCCCCGCCGCGAGCACGTCCGCCGCCCGCGGCACGTCCGCGCGCCACCGGGCCCAGGGCGGCGACGCGAGCGGTGCGAGCATGCCCGCCGGCACCTGCGCGGCCGCGGGCTCCCGCGACGCGACCCGGCCGACCGTCACCACGCCGGCCACGACGAGCGACACCGTCACGAGCACGGCCGTCCACCGTCGGCGGTGCCGGTGCGGGGCGCGGGGCACGCGCTCCGGGTCCGCGGCACGGGGCGCGCGCGAGGCGTCAGCGACGTCGACCAGCTCGACGTCCTGCATCGTCGCACGAGACCGCGGGCGGCCCATGCGCCACTCTAGGCGCGGACCCCCACGGACAGCGAGAGGTCGCCGAACGCGACGAGCGAGCCGTCGGTCAGCCGCACCCGCCGGTCGGGCAGGCACACGATCCGCTGGCCGTCGGCCAGCGTGACGAGGGTGCCGTTGGTGGAACCGCGGTCGACCACCCAGGGGCCGTGCTCGTCGACGCCGACCAGCAGGTGCGTCTTCGACACCGAGCGCGACGGGTCGGCCACCGGGACCGGGCGCACGCCGGGCAGCGGGTCCGGGTTGCGGCCGACGAGCAGCGGGACCTCGAGCGGCAGCACCGAGCCGTCCGGCAGGCGCGCGGCCCAGGACGACGACGGGGCGACGGCCGGGGTCTCCGGGGCCGGGAACAGCACCGGCGGCAGCGGCGGGAGGTCGGGGACGCCGGGCTCGCCCAGCGCGCCGAGCGCGTCGGACGGAGCGGCGGGGCCGGGCCGGGCCCCCGGTGCGTCGCCGGCACCGGCCGGGCCGGGGTACGGG